>NZ_CP073588.1:908181-1210909 GCF_021560015.1 Shewanella vesiculosa
GCGTGGTATAGATGTTGGCTTCAAATTGATCGCCTGTGATAGCAAATTTAGCTTTATTTTCCGGTTGCCACAATTCTTCCCAGGATTTTGGCTCATCTCGCTTTGCTGCATTGTAAGCCAGGCCATATGAGCCTCCAAGTAAAGGAACTGAATATTTTTTGCCTTTAAATTCATCGTATTGACTGTTTCTTAATGAATTTAGTACTTTGGGGTAATGACTCAGGCGACTAAAATCTATGGGTTGTAATACCAGAAGTAACCTGTTTTTATTCATCTTGTAGTAATTGTGTGTTGGGGTAGTCACATCTGCGGCTCTGGCTCGCAGTTTGTTGAAGATAAGTTCAGGATCTGTGATATAGGGATCCATAATATTTAGTTCAACTTCCATCCCCTTAGATTTAGCATAGACCTCAAAATCTTCTTTAAATGGGCTGATATAGCCTTCCCATTCTAGTATGTTCAATGTCACGGCTAGGGTATTTGTCGACATCAATATACCGGTTAAAAACAGGTTGTTTACTCTTAAGTATTTACCTATTTTCACTATGTGTATCCTTATTTAGTCACGAGCTTTGATTTATCGAATCAGTAAAGCGGTGAGTTCATCTAACCATGCATCTCATGTGTTATAAGGATTGTTCATAACAAGGAGTTTAGCCAGTTTGGCATAGCGTTTTTATTTAATACTTTGTGTTAATAATCTCATAAACCAACCACGGCAAACTAAAATAAACCCGCTTCAGTTGGTTGATTGCCGATACAAGTAACAGGTTTTTATCTGGTGTTAACTTAATTAAGTCTAAAAAACATCAATATGATATTTTCAAATAACATCATATTTTTATTCAATTTCCCGCTTACAAAAAGTGAAGTTTTACAGACCAAACTGGCTAAATTTACAGACTTTTATTAGGTTTTTTATGTTTTACCCACCAATGTTGATTATTTCAGCCTGACTTAAGCCACAAATAATAAACTAGTCGATAACGTATTCAATGAGTTGTTTACTATGAAAAATAACAAATATTAAAAGAAGGAAGTCGTTGTTATATGAAAATCAATCTTATCGCGCTAGCCGTTGCAGGTACACTTTCAACCACCCTGTTTCTCACGGGATGCCAATCAGCATCAGAAGCGGACAACAAGCAACAATTACAGGTTAGTCCACTATCCGCAAATCCTTTATTTGTTGCTAGCACATTGCAATATCAAGCCCCCGATTTTAACATCATTAAAGATGAGCATTTTCAGCCAGCACTTGAGCAAGGTATTAAAGAGCATTATCAACAAGTACTGATGATTGCTAATAATAATGATAAAGCCACTTTTGCCAACACCATAGTTGCACTGGAAACTAGCGGTGAACTACTCAATAGAGCAGCGAATGTGTTTTATAATTTAGCGAGCACAGACAGTAACCCAACACTGCGAAAAATTCAGGGTGAAATGGCACCCAAAATGGCGGTTCACTCGGATAATATCCAACTCAACTCTGCATTGTTCTCTCGTATTGACTCACTTTATCAACAACGCCAGCAGTTAGGCTTGAGCGCCGAAGAGATCCGTCTGATTGAGGTTTATCATCAGCGCTTTATCATGGCTGGCGCTAAGCTAACCGACCAGCAAAAAGCCCAAATTAGATTACTCAATGAAGAGCAATCAACACTCACCAATGAATTTAGCCAACGCCTACTCAGGCTGACAAAAGAGATTGCAGTTGTTGTTGATTCTGAAGAAGAGCTTGCAGGATTATCTGTAAATGAGCTCCGAGCAGCGAAAGCAGATGCGAGTGCACAAGGTCTTGATGGTAAATATCTGCTAAGTATTACTAATACCACCCGCCAACCTGTATTAGCCAAGCTTGAAAATCGCGAATTGCGCCAACGTGTTTGGCAGGCTTCATCGACTCGCGGAATGAGTGGTGATAACGAAACCGCATCATTGGTGTCACGTTTAGCCCAGCTTCGTGCTGAGCGTGCAGCGCTATTAGGGTACGATAGCTGGGCAGATTATACTCTGGCACCGCAAATGGCTAAGACGCCAGAGGCGGTATATGAAATGTTTGGATCTATGGTGCCCGCTGTTGTCGCTAATACCGAAAAAGAAGCCGCTGATATTCAAATGATGATCAACAAGACTGGCGCTGATTTTACCCTAGCACCATGGGACTGGGCTTTCTACGCTGAAAAAGTACGTAAAGAGAAGTACGATCTCGACGCCGCTTCAATCAAGCCTTACTTCGAATTTAACCGTGTATTGGAAGATGGTGTTTTCTTTACCCTTGAAAAACTCTACGGCGTCACCTTCAAGCCACGTCTAGATTTACCGGTTTACCATAAAGATGTAAAAGCTTATGAAATGTTTGATGTCGATGGCAGTTCGATGGCCATCTTCTATGCCGATCACTTTGCCCGAGAAGGTAAGCGCGGCGGAGCATGGATGAGTGCATTTGTCACTCAATCGACATTACTTAACAGCAAACCTGTCGTTGTTAATGTCATGAATATCAAAAAGGCACCTGAAGGTCAGCCGACGTATGTTAGCTATGATGAAGTGACCACAATGTTCCATGAAATGGGCCATGGCACCCATGGAATGTTTTCAAAAGTCACTTATCCAAGTCTTTCTGGCACGGCTGTTACCCGCGACTTTGTTGAGTTCCCATCAACCTTCGAAGAAGATTGGGCCGCGCACCCTGAAGTACTGGCAAATTACGCTAAACACTATCAAACCGGCGAGATGATCCCCGATGAGCTACTCCAAAAGTTACTTAAGTCGCGCAGCTTTAATCAAGGTTTCGACACTCTTGAGTATATGGCGGCCGCACTGGTGGATTTAGAGTGGCATTCGTTGCCGGCAGATGCGCCGCTTCAAGATGTCCCGCAGTTTGAAGCTGCTGCGTTGAAAAAGCATGGCGTGGATATCGCTGCAGTGCCGCCACGTTATAAATCGACTTACTTTGCTCACGCATTCCCTGGTGGATACTCAGCAAGTTACTACGCCTACATGTGGAGTGAGATCTTAGCTGCTGATGCATTTGCTTATGTACAAACTCAAGGTGGATTAAACCGTGAGATTGGGATGAAATACCGCAAGACCATTCGTGAAGTGGGTAACAGTGTGCCACCGATGGAAGCTTATAAAGCCTTCCGTGGACAAGAGCCGACAACTGAGGCTCTCCTTAAACGACGCGGTTTGAACTAAACATTCACATTGCATCGACAAAAATGCCGCTAAATTTAGCGGCATTTTTAATTAAATCAATTAAATATTCTGTTTGTGTTTTGTACATCAAGCCTCAGTAAGACCTTTTTTTTTAATCAACTAATGCTGATTAAGTAACCTAAGCATAGTGTGTTAGTGTTGATCAAGATCAAGCATATTGTTGCTCTGTGAGTCTACACTCATTAATGTAGCTGTGTTTAAAGCAGTCCGACGCTCCGTTGCAAACGTGTTTTTGTTAGGGGATAACATGAATTTTAAAGACTATTACACGGTATTAGGCATAGATCCTCAAGCGGATGATAAGGCGGTAAAAGCCGCTTATAAAAAACTCGCGGTCAAGTATCATCCCGATGTGAGCAAGCATGATGATGCAGAGGCAAAATTCAAAGAAATTGGTGAAGCTTACGCGATATTACATAACGCTAAAAAGCGTGCTGAATACGATGAAGTGCGTCAGCATCATTTAAACCGAAGCCAAAATCAATATGCAAATCACGCAGCTGGCAGCCAAGATTGGGGCCAACAGCAAAGCGATCCTCAAACGGATCAAGAATTCTCTGATTTTTTCAATTCAATTTTTGGTGGCAGGCATACAGGCTTTGATCCTCACGGCCAATATCAAGGTCGACAGACTCAACCTGCAAAAGGCCAAGACATTGAAATGGAGTTCCCGATGTTTCTTGAAGAAACATTGGCCGACACGCTTAAGCCTGTCTCGTTTACTCTTCAACAACGCGATGCAGATGGTCATATTGTTGAACACCCCAAATCGTTAAAAGTTAACATTCCTGCCGGTGTAGCCAATGGTGAACGTATTCGTCTTAAAGGCCAAGGCGGACCGGGACAAACCAAAGCCGACAACGGTGATTTGTATTTGAAAATTCGTTTTGCGCCTCATCCTTTGTTTGATGTCGACGGGCGAGATTTAACTATTGTAGTGCCTGTCGCACCTTGGGAAGCCGTGCTGGGCACTAAGGTTAAATTACCAACATTAACAGGTCACATCCAATTAAGTATTCCTGCTAATAGTCAATCTGGACAGCGATTACGCATAAAAGGTAAAGGGTTACTGAATAAAAAACAGCAAGGCGATTTATTTGCGCTGCTGAAAATTGTGGTGCCGACGGTATCAGATGATACCAGCAAAAATTTATGGACTGAATTAGCCGAAAAAAATACATTCGACCCTCGTGCCAGTTGGAGTAAATAATCATGCTGCAGATTAATATAAGTGAACAAGATAGTTGGTTGAGCAGTGATGAATTGTGTGAATGCAGCGATATTAGCCTGGCACTACTACTGGAGCTTGTGGAGCATAGTATTGCCATTCCACAGCAGGGGGAGGTGATAGAGCAATGGCAATTTAGTGTCGAGAATTTACATCAAGTTAAAAAAGCCACTCGTATACAACGTGATTTTGCACTTGACTGGGGTGGCGTCGGTTTAATTTTACAATTACTCGATGAAAGAGACAGATTAGAACATGAAGTGTATACGCTAAAACAGCAACTTAACCGTTTTAAGGTATAGCCTTATGCCGCAGCCTTGGCAAGGTTAACGCGCTTTGTGCCTTTATTTGTAGATGCAAAATAAGCGCAGGCTATGTAATGCCCAACGCTTATTTTGAGTCTTTATAGATGCTTATTAAACCGTTTTGCCGCTAATAGTACCCCAAGACAGGTAAAGCTCAGTAGCCACAGTGCATCCTGGCTTAATGACATGACTTCCGCTTCTCTAAGCACAATGCCTCGTACCATACGAATAAAATGGGTTGCAGGTAAAGCTTCCGATACCCATTGTGCTCCAATCGGCATGGCTTCATAAGGAAACATAAATCCAGATAGTAAAATTGAGGGCATCAACACAAAAATGGTTAATTGCATGGCTTGAAGTTGAGTTTTCGCAATAGTACTTATCACTAAGCCTAGTGACAAACTGGCACAGATAAACAAGAAAGACGCCAGTAACAAAGAGTCTAATCCACCGCGGACCGGAACAGCAAAGATCCAGTGCCCAGCGCTAAGAATAATCGCGACTTGGATGAGCCCTACCAAAATGTACGGAATAATTTTACCCAGCATCAGTTCCAATGGCCGAACCGGAGTTGCAATTAAAAACTCCATATTTCCCAGTTCTTGCTCACGTACAATGGCCGCAGATGTAAACATAATCATTGTCATTGTTAGGATAACTGCCAGTAATCCAGGCACAATATTGACCACAGATCGCTGCTCAGGATTAAAGTATTCGACCACTTCAAATGTCGGCACACTCATGCTGGCTGAGCGGTTAGCCACTTCGTCCAACGGTAAATTCTTCAATGAGCGAATTGTTGCGGCTACCATAGTATCGGAACCGTCCAAAAGCCATTGACCTACCGGACGAGTGATTTGCGATGAACCTTGTTTGGCATCAAATGCAGGATGGATGAGTAAACGTTGAGGCAAATCAAGGGGTAAATAAAGTACGGCTTTGACTTCACCATTGGTAATCGCTTTCTCAGCTTGCTCGATAGAATAATATTGATATTGAAAATCCACTGCTTGAGTTGCGATTATCGTCTGAGTGACGGCTCGGCTATAGGTGGTTTGACTCATATCGATGATGCCTGCGGGCACATGGCGAATGTCG
Organism: Shewanella vesiculosa; assembly: GCF_021560015.1. Taxonomy (NCBI): domain Bacteria; kingdom Pseudomonadati; phylum Pseudomonadota; class Gammaproteobacteria; order Alteromonadales; family Shewanellaceae; genus Shewanella; species Shewanella vesiculosa. Next base: position 914,038 of record NZ_CP073588.1, read on the forward strand.
GTGTTAATGGCATACCCAAATAGCATTAACTGCAACAATGGGATCATCACTATCATGCCAAATGTCATCCGATCTCGAGACAGTTGCTTCATTTCTTTGACAACAATCGCTACTAATCTATCCCACATTGCGACCTCCGGTGCTGGTGACAAATACGTCTTCAAGACTCGGACGAACAATTTCAAGCTGATATTGCTGACAAATAGAACTCAGGAACTGCAGAGGCTCCGATATCGACTCATTCACCAGGACCCTTAAGCGCGTACCAGATTGAGACGCAGAAATAATTGCATCAACAGTCGACAGTTTCTGTTTTAACTCTCTTATATTATTGCCACTGACTTCGATAACCGTGGCTCCCATTGATTGCATTAAGTCACGCGGCGTGCCATTTGCTCGTCTGATACCATTTTCAAGAATGGCTAAGTGATGACAGCGCTCAGCTTCATCCATGTAGTGCGTCGATACCAAAATCGTTGTGCCACTGTTACTCAGATCAAATAAATGCTCCCAAAAATCACGTCGGTTTTGTGGATCAACGGCTGATGTTGGTTCGTCAAGAAACAGCAGTTCAGGGCGGTGCATCGTGGCACAGGCCAACGCCAAACGTTGTTTTTGTCCACCGCTCATGGTGCCTGCTAGCTGCTTTTGTTGCTGCTCGAGACCATATTGGCCCAGTAAGTCGGTTATGCGTTTTTTGTCTTTAACACTGTAGATAGCCGCCACGAAACGCATATTTTCCAATACCGTCAAATTGTCATATAAGGAAAATTTCTGCGTCATATAGCCGATTCGGCTTTTAAGTAATTCTTCATTTCCTTGCAACGGTAAACCTAAAATGGTGGCTTCGCCCGCAGTAGGCTTTAGTAACCCAGTTAACATTCTGATTAAGGTTGATTTACCACAGCCATTGGGGCCAAGAAAACCGTAAATGCTGCCTTTAGGCACCTGTAAATCGAGTTTATCTACCGCGATTAAATCGCCAAATTGACGGGTTAAGCCTTGTGTTTCGATCACATTTGCTAAGTCATTCATGGTAAACGAACCTCAACACCCAGACCATTAGGCAAGTTTGCATCAATAGGTAAGTCTATTTCGGTTAAATACATTAACCTTGCTCTATCTCGTTCATTTAGAGCAAAGTAAGGTGTAAACGCTGGGCTACTTCTGATATTGCGAACCGTCCCGGTTACTGGGTGTTCATAACCATCAACCCACACAGCTACAGTGTCACCGCGGTTAATTTTACCCAGAGCCGTTGCGGGCAAATATACTCGCGCGTAAAGTCGATCACTGGCTAGCAATGTCACTAATTGCACGTTCGCTGCGACTCGATCGCCAAGTTTCCAAGGTAAAACATCTACCACTCCAGCTTTAGGGGCTCGAATGCTTAATTCGGCTAGAGATTGCTGGGCATCGGCCAATGATGCTTGTGCCGCATCAGCTTGAGCTTGTGCTTGGACAACTTCTTCGCTGCGGGTACCATTTTTAAGCTCTAACCATTGCTGTTTTGCTTGGGTTAATTGTGCAGCTGTTTGATCTTTTATTGCTTTGGCTGAATCAAAATCGGCTTTGGCGACAATTTTTTTAAACCAAAGGTCTTTCATGCGCACATAGTTTCGGTCTGCTTCTTGGGCTTGAGCTTGTACGGCAAGCATTGCTGCATTAGCGGCGGCAAGTTGCTCTAACCGAGTCCCGGTTTGTAATTGCTTAAGTTTTGCTTGGGCTTGAGTCAGCGTCGCTTGTCGTTGGTTAATAAGCCATTGCGCGTGCCGAGGATCAAGTTGAAGTAACAAGTCTCCTGCGTTGACTTGTTGTCCTTCTTTTACCTGTATCGAGCTAATCTGCTCTGTAACCGGCGCTGAAAGCATGATCCGATCCCGTTCAATTAAACCCATTGCGCGGTTACCTTCTTCAGCGGTACAGCCCGCGAAGAGCAAAATAATCGGCAAGTAAATTAGATGAGGTTTCATTTTTGGACTCCTGGTCCTGAAGATTCTAGAGGTGGAACTTGAAACAGTCCTTGATTCATCACCAGCATATTGTGGGCAATCAGTTGGTCTAACATAGACTCGCTCAGGGGGAGATTCATTTGTTTGAGTAACACTTTGGGAGCGATTAATGGAAAGACCATTAAGCTAATAAAGCTTAAGCGGACCCATTTGGGATCGAGCTGTGGGTTGATTTTTTGTTGGTCGGATAATTCTTTAATCCAGTCGCCTGCATAACCGAGCATTTCATGAATAACATTCGATACTATGATGAATGCCTCATCACTGGCCTGTTGATTTAATGATTGGAAAATTAGCCGAGGCAGGGCGGGGACATGTTCCATTATGCGATAATAAGCGCGCATTAATGCTTCAGGTGAGTTCTGTTGTTTTTTTAAATCATGCTTGAATACACTGGCCACAGGAGCAATGGTTTCTCTCACCATGGTTTCAAACAAACCAGCTTTAGAATCAAAGTAATAACGGATCATTGCTGCATCTACGCCAGCACGCCGAGCGAGTTCGCGAATAGACACACGATCGTAGCTGTTATGAAGAAAGCATCCTTTTGCCGCCTCTATCAGTGCCGCGCGAGTTTGTGTCTCCCCTTTGGGTCTTCCCGGTTTATCAGCCATATCAAACTCCGTTAATTCATCTATTGATGAATAATAACAAATACTGACTAAGAGAATAGGATATTAATTCCCCAATATAGGATCTCGTGCGGAATTATATTAATAAGCCGTATTTTGGTAAGACCAATAATTATCGCGCAGCAAGCTCAATAATTCATTTTATCAACTAAGCTATAATATGGTTTAAGTAATTATATTAGCGTAAAAAAATGGCCTGAATAATAATGAATATGATTAAAAGCTAACTCTCTAATGGCGCAAGAAATGAATATATTTTTCGCGTATCTTGCTGTGTGTAAAAATTAATCTTGTTGAGTTTTTAGCAGGAAAAAATCTAATAATAGTCTACTGAGGCTAAATCAACTCTTATATCCTCATAAGATCAACTATTACAATATTGAATAAAGATAATTTATAGGGAAATATATTTAATATACAGCAGTTTATTTATAATTATTTTTGATTCAGTTGATTGTTTTTAAAGAGGATTATTTTTGTAAATATGCTTGATTTCTAAATAATCCTGAAATGATGAGCTTATTTTGTTAAAATCCCCACCAAGAACTGAATTGAGTGTCAAATTTACAGGGCTGGCGGCTCTAACAGAGGATTTATGAAGATAAATAAGGACAAATACAGTATAGATAATACCGATTATACTGTGGGGCAGGATAATATCCAAAAATGGGGCTTTGATATTCATAATTCCGTTTTTGGTATTAGTGCAGGTCTAATAGCGACCTTTTTAATTGCAATTTTAATTATTGATCCGGCAACATCAAAAGAATTTTTGGACGGTTTGAAATGGCAGATTATAGACGCTTTTGACAGTCTATTTATGTGGTCTGCGAATTTTTTCGTGCTCTTCTGTATCGGATTAATTTTATCTCCTTACGGTAAAATTCGTTTAGGTGGCGATGATGCTAAAGCGGACTATTCTAGGCTTTCTTGGATAGCAATGCTCTTTGCTGCTGGTATGGGGATTGGTTTGATGTTTTGGGGGGTTGCTGAGCCCTTAGCGTATTACACTGGTTGGTATGAAACGCCACTGAATGTGGTTGCTAATACACCTGAAGCGGCAGAGCTTGCTCTTGGTGCAACTATGTTCCATTGGGGATTACACCCATGGTCAATTTATGGCGTTGTTGCTTTGTCTATGGCTTTCTTTGCTTATAACAAAGGTTTGCCACTTTCAATACGCTCTGCTTTTTATCCTATCTTGGGTGACCGTACTTGGGGTTGGCCTGGACACATTATTGATATCTTAGCGGTATTAGCCACATTATTTGGTCTTGCAACGTCATTAGGTTTAGGTGCTCAACAAGCCGCTGGCGGATTCCAACATGTTTTTGGTATCGAAGCTGACTTAACCTTACAAATCACGATTATTGTGGTTGTCACATTACTTGCCGTTATTTCTGTGGTACGTGGTCTTGAAGGCGGTGTTAAAGTGATCAGTAACATCAATATGTTACTTGCGGTTGCTTTACTTGTGTTTGTTGCACTTGTTACTTTTGCCGTTTCCATGGGGACGATTCCGACCACGGTAATGGGCTATGTTAAAAATATTATTCCATTGAGCAATCCTATCGGTCGTGAAGATGAAGCTTGGATGCATGGTTGGACTGTGTTTTATTGGGCTTGGTGGATTTCTTGGTCTCCGTTTGTGGGTATGTTTATTGCTCGTATTTCACGCGGCAGAACCGTTCGTGAATTTCTGGCCACTGTATTGATTGTTCCAACTGTAGTAACCATTTTATGGATGTCTGTATTTGGTGGTATCGCTATCGATCAAGTGATCAATAATGTCGGTACATTGGGCAGCAAAGGGCTAACCGAAGTGCCATTAGCTATGTTCCAAATGTTTGATTCGTTGCCATTAGGTAATCTGTTATCAATGCTGGCGGTACTTTTAGTGTTGGTGTTCTTTATTACCTCTTCTGATTCAGGTTCACTTGTTATCGACAGTATTACAGCTGGTGGCAAAATAGATGCTCCGATCCCACAGCGTATTTTCTGGGCTGTCATCGAAGGTGCTATCGCTGCGGTATTATTGTGGGTTGGTGGTACTGAAGCGATTGAAGCATTGCAGGCCGGCGCGATATCAACAGGATTACCGTTTACCATTATTCTGTTAATCATGTGTGTCAGCTTACTGTTAGGCATGCGCACCGAGAAACATAATAAAGGCTAGTCTTAATCTGTAACAAAAAGCCGATGATTAATTCATCGGCTTTTTTTATGGGTAATGGTTATCGGTGAGACTATAGCCACAATTTTCGAATTTCAGTATCAGAGCTAAAATGATAGTTAATTTGTGCCTGTAGTAACTCGGCAGTGGCAATTGCGTCGGTTAGGGCATCATGAGGTGCATAAGCGGGTAAGTTGTAACGCTCTCGAGTATTAGCCAGTCGAATTGACACCTTGTGTTTGGGTTTAAAAAAACTCAATATTCCCTGAGATTTAGCCCGTTGTAAATTAGCTTCAATTTGCATGGTATCAATCACTGGGAAGACAATGCCTTCATTAATCAACAGTCGTAAAGCGTGATCCAGAAAGTCACGTTCAATATGGCGATAATGTACCACGACCACTTTACCTGCCAGTTCATCTAAAAGCTGTTCTAAAATAAGCAACAGATCAGGTGCTCCTTGTAAATCGGAGTGGGTAATACCATGGATAATAATCGAGTTTTCTTGGAGTTTATCTTGTGGATTGAGATACCATTTTTTGGCTTTACGGCAAAAAATTCGCCGTAAATTAAACGGCACTAGACCAATACTAATAATACTATTTTGCTGCGAATCTAGGCCAGTAGTTTCAAAATCAAGCGCGACAAATTCAATGTCGCTCAATGGAGTTTCATTGCAGTAGGTACCCGCTTGATAAAAATCATGTAAGCGTCGATCTTTACTGTTTTTTGCTTTTAATTTAAGCAACGCTGCCCAGTTTAAAATTTCGTTATCGCTAAAATTGGTCATGAGTTAGCCTTAAAGTTTGTTGGCTGTATAACGATATTTTAAAAAGTTTTGCGCATTACTTAACACTAAAAAAGCATCTTTAAGGTTGCGTCGCTCAAAATCAGACATACTTTCCGGTTCAATATTATTATCAGGTTCAATACCAGATTCGATATCTGACGACTGATGGCGCAAGCGAACCAGAGAGATAAGCTCCATGGCATGTTGTAAATCCTCACCTTTTGAGGTGGGTAGAATACCCGCTTCGATAATATCTTCTAAGCGTTCAAATGAGTTTTGTGATTGCGAACCGATGGCTAAGGCATGTACTCGAATTAAATCCGCCAATGGTGCAGTACCACGACGTTTTAAATTAATCGAGTTATTGTGGCGACCATCTTTTTCCATTACAAAATCTTTAAAAAATCCCAGCGGAGGTTTACGGTTAAGAGCATTGTGTGCCAAGCAGGCTAAGAAGCGGTTGTTTTTCTTTGCTTTTCTAAGAATAAATGCATTTAACTGTTCAGCCCATTTGATGCGGCCATAGACACCGGTAAGGTCAAAGAAAATTGAGCAATTTAATAACGCTTGTGGATTAGGATTGTCTATCCAGTCACCGAAACATTCTTCCCACTGCGCACGTGTTTTGCGGTTCTCTGGGTTGCTGGCCATAATATCACCGGTGCAATAGCTGTAGCCGCAGGCGGCTAAACCATCACAGACAAAGTTTGCTAGCTGTTCAAAGTAGGCACCATGCAAGGCGACTTGATAACTATTGTCGAGAATAATGGCATTGTCTTGGTCGGTGACCATCAGCTGCTCATCACGGGCCATCGACCCCAGTGCTAAAAAGCAGTAGGGCACTGGTGGCGGGCCAAATTTTTCTTCCGCCAGTTCTAACAAACGCTGTTTAAAGTTACGGCCAATTTCTGACATTGCCCGACCAACCATGTGGGAGTTGGCATCTTCATTAACCATACGCACAAAACAATTTTTCAGCTGTGCAGAAAGAAACACTAAATCTTCGCTACTTTTTTGCTGAAAAATACTGCTGACAAATAACAAACTATTTTGTGATTCGTAACGGATAATATCCGCAACTTCGATCAGTCCAATGGGTTTTTTATTCTTTAAAATAGGCAGATGGTGAATGTTATTACGCAACATAAGCAGCATGGCTTCAAAGATATATGCGTTATGATCCAGTGAAAACAACTGAGTCGTCATGACTTGTGAGATAGGATTGTCAACATTGATGCCTGCAGCAATTACATTTGCACACAAATCGTGCTCAGTAATAATGCCAACGAAACTGCTGTCTTGTTGATTTTCTATCGTCGGATCATTAATTAATACTGCAGAAATATTCTCGTCGGCCATAATTTTGGCCACTGCTTGGATTGTCGTATTACAGGGAAGCACCAGAGCCTCTCGGGTCAGTAAGGTTTTCACCTTAGATGTGGTCAGCGCATTGTCACTGGTTTTACCTTTTACAGCCTGTTTTAAACGCGTGGTATCTTCAACCTCTACAAAATCGGCGAAATCGTCGTAATGTTCGCACAAATCAGTAAATACTGACTCTGGAATACAATATAGCAGGGTATCTTTTACCGCTTTGGCTGGAAAACGAACTTTATTATTAGTCAGTAAACCCATTTGGCCAAATAATTGCCCTTGATCGAGGCGATTATACAATTCACCTTTACGGCGATATAGCTCAACCACTCCGCTGCGGATCATATACAGTTCGGTAATGTTATCGGTGAAATTAACTATCATGCTATCGGTACGGTAATAAGAAATTTCAACGCTTTTGGCAACTTCAATGATGACTTGTTCAGGAAGCTGATCAAAGGGAGCGTACTGGGCAATAAAGCTTTGAATTTCGAGTAGTTCGGCTGACATAAATAGGCCTGCTAATATGTGATGACTGAGCTTCGTTGATAGTATTTAAATGCAAATCTATCAACGCGAAAATAGTGGCGTCTATCGTTGTTGATGAATATTGAGTCTGCTTAGTGGTGATGTTATTGCAGATAATAAGTAAACAATAGGTAAAGACAAACGATAGTCAATTTGGAAGTCTCATTCTATCACTGCTGTGCTTGTGTTGTAACAAAAGCTGCTACCTGCTGTTTAGCAATACCGATATAGCGAACCGTACTGGGTTTGCTTGATTGTATTTTAAGCACCTTTGTGGTGATTGATGCCTAGGTTGCAGCTTGTTGAGTTAATATGATGGGACAAAAAGATCACTAAAATATAAGTTCTCTAAAATATGAGATCACTAAAAACATAAGATGAATCACGCGACTCTTATACTTACTGTGCCCGGGTTAACAGGCACTGTGTTATTGAGAGAGATATTTATAATCGCTTAAAACGGTATTTTCAATTGAGATACGCCGTCACAATAGACTCGTTCGCCTTTACTGTATACCGCCTCTATTGCCAATGTATGTGCATTAAGTAGATTAATATCGGCATCCAACCCAGCTGCGATACAGCCTTTAGCCTTAAGTTGCAAAATGCTCGCAGGGGACAGAGTTATCGACGTCAAAGCATCTTCAATTGACACGTCAAACTGTTTTACTGCGTCAACCATAGCTTGATGAAGGCTGCAGACTTGACCCACTTGTAAATCGATTAATTTACCTAAGTGATCAAATACCGGCAAACTCGCATTACCATCGGAGCTCATGGTGATTTGGTGCACAGGTACTCCCTGTTTTAACGCTAAGGCTAATGCTTGTGCGGCCGGTATTTCGCCTTGCTCAATAATTTGCGCTGTTGTACTGGTAGTAAAGTCGATATAACCCCCTTTGGTGGTAAATTCAATCCCAGCCTCAAACAAGGCGCGACTGCGATTAATATGGGTTGGATAGTACTGGGTGATGGGAATATCAAATTGTGCAATAACATCATAAAGCAAATCTAGGCGACTGTTTTCATCGCCTAAATGCACACTTACAATTCCTGCTTTTCCCGCTAACATGCCGGCCACTCTTGCTTCAGATGTTAACCTTGCCATTTCATGAGCGGTTAATTGAGAACTTCTGTGATCAGCAATGGCCACCTCTCCAACACCAATAAACTTCTCAATAAGCATGATATCGTGTTTCATGGATTGAGTGACTGTCACCATAGGATAATGGTAAGAACCTGTATAACAGTAAACCGATATGCCTTGCTCTTCTAAGGCATAGGCTTTGGCGAGTAAGTTCTCTAAACTTCGGGTTTGTGCATCTGTTCCCAGCACTCCAATTACAGTCGTCACGCCGCCTTTTATGGCTTCATTAATATGCATCTCCGGGGTGCGAGTGGTATAACCGCCTTCACCACCACCACCGGTAATATGCACGAGTGAATCAACAAAGCCTGGAGTTAAAATAAGTCCATCAGTTTGGATTACTTCAACAAATGAGCTGGCGATTAAGTTGATGTTGTCTTCAACGGCAATAATTTTATCACCAGCAATCAGCACATCTTTTTGACCAAGATATTGGGGTGCATAAACGTGAGCAGATTTAAATAATTTCATGAAATTCCTTAACTGAGATTAATGCTTACGGCAATCACGATGAATGAGATTGATATCACTGCCAGTAACAACATAAATCGCCATATAAATTTAGCCCACACAAACCAGTCTACTTTTGCAACACCTAGACAACCAATTAATGCAGCGGATGTGGGGATAATAATATTAGTGAGACCGTCACCGAGTTGAAAAGCTAATACTGCAATTTGCCTTGGTAAACCTAAAATATCTGATAACGGTGCCATAATGGGCATGGTTAACGCAGCTTGGCCTGACCCTGAAGCGATGAAGAAATTAAATACCGATTGAAATAAGTACATACAAACGGCGGAGATTGTTTTTGGCAAATCGCCTAAAAACAAGCCGGTATAGTAAAGCAGGGTGTTTAACACTGAGGGTGTATTGGCTTGATCGCCGCCTAATATAATGACAATGCCTTTTGCCATCCCGACAATCATTGCTGCTGGCAATAATTCCATTGCGCCTTTTTTAAATGCATCAGCAACAGCATTGACCTTAAGTCGGCCGCTAAAAATAGCAATAATGCCAACTAAGCAACCAAGAGTAAAAAACTGGCTTGCCAGTTCAGGAATATAGTATCCACGAGCGATAACCCCCCAAATAACCCAAACAATACCGAGTGCAAAGGTGGTTAAGATAAGGATATCGGTTAGAGTGATATTTGCTTTTAAGGTATTTTCAGCGCTGGAGTCAGTGTCGCTATGGATTGTTAGATGACCATCAAGATGATCATCTAATAAGCCACTATTGTGCTTTACCTGTTTGGCATACCGCATCGTAAACACCACACCAACAAGTGTGAAGATACACCACATGACGACTCTAAACTGCAAGCCAGACATTAAAGGTAAATCAGCGATACCTTGTGCTATGGCAACACTAAATGGGTTCATCCACGAGGCGGCAAAACCAATTTGTGTCGCGACATAAGTGACTAACACGGTCACAATACCGTTGTAACCAATCGCCCGCATTAATGGCAGCAAGACGATACAAAATGCTATGGCTTCTTCACCCATACCAAAAATAGCGCCACCAGCAGAAAATAACACAAATAAAATAGGGATAAAGGCTAATTCAAACTTTTGCGTTTTAGCGATGAGCGCTAAAATACCATTGTCTATGGCCTGTGTTTGCATGATGATGCCAAAGGCTCCCCCGGTAATAATGATAAACATCATTACGCCAATAGACGATCCCCACTTATTTCCAGAAACCATGCCTTCAAAGGCAAAATTGAGAAATCCAATTTCGCCATGTTCAGCAAATAAAGGCACACCTTTGTACTGGCTTGCAAATTGAAAACTCCCGGCAACTAATTCAGATTTGTTTGTGTGTGGATTGATCGTAACTTCAAAAAAACCGGCTGGTATAAAGTGAGTTGCGATTGCTGCAAACATCACAACAAAAAATAAAATGATAAATGCATCAGGCATTTCTCGAACAGTTTGTGGCTTCATATTGTTATACTTTTTCACCGAAAAGAGAGAAACGTTGGTCGTTTATGGACAACGACCAACGCAGGTTTACTTAGAATTTAAAAGTATATCGGACATTCCAACGACGGCCGAGCCAATCATGAATTGAACTGGCGTAACCGTTAGTCGGTGACGATGCATAGGGTGGTTGTTCATCGGTGAGATTACGAACCGAAAACAACAGTGCGTGCTGTGGCGAGAAATCATATCCCAAGCTGGCACTAAAGGTTAACCAATCATCCACGGTTTCGTTATCAAATTTAAAGTCACCATCACCAAGTGAACTAATATAGTGGCTCGACACACTGGCATTCCAATCATCTAGCTGCCAATCTGCACCAAAATCAAGTACGCTTTCTGGTCTGGCTATTTCAGATGCACCACTGAGTTTACCCAGTAAATCTTCAACAGGAGTTGTCGGAGACACTTGTCGTTCAAATGAGAAAGTTTCAGTACCCGTGAAATAGAATGAAAAATCACCCATATTGCTCGTTTGAAGACGATAGTTAATTTTATAATCTATGCCATCGGTACTTTGGTTACCAACGTTAAAGTAACCAGTGCGTAAAAAGCTAATGTCGCCTTGAGCATCGACAACACAACCAAAATTATCACCTAAGTCACCGATATTGTTCACCACATTAGCTGGGTTTTTCATACACGAATCTAAGGTAGTATTGGCATCAATATCAACAATGTCATCGTGTTCATAGCGCCAATAATCAAGAGTGAATTGTAAATCATCTGTGGTATTCCAGGACAATCCTACATTCATCGCCTGGGATTTTTCAGCCTGCAGATTTTTATTGCCTATGGTTTCTTGATCAAATTCTAACTCGCCGTAATCAGCCCCCGCAACACCACAAAGTGCATTATATGGCTCGCCTGCACCACAATTAATATATTGGCTACCCAAAGATGTTCCCGCACCTAACTGCGATAGAGATGGTGCCCGAAAACCTGTACTCCATGAAGCGCGCAAGACAAGGTCATCAAAAGGATTGTATCTCAGTGACACTTTAGGATTAATATCGCCGCCAAAATCACTGTAATGGTCATAACGCAAAGCCGCGATGACATCCAGAGAATCGAAAATCGGGAAGTTAAATTCACCGTATGCTGCATATTGTGTTCTGTCTGCTGCAGCATCACTGGCTCCAAGACCAATAATGTTGTTATTAACCGCATTGAGTGACGGTGTGTCTGAGATATCTTCTTTTCTAAATTCGCCACCAAAAACAGAGCTTATTACGCCCGCGGGTAATTCGAATAAATCGCCTGAAAAGTTAAAGTCGACTGATAACACCTCTGACTCACCTTTGCGCACGCCAGGATCCCCTTAATGCAGCAATTTGTTGTTGTGTATTATCAAGCCCAAGATTAAACGGATTAAAACTGCCATTTGCGATTGCTGCATCGAGTAAGTCGCCATTCATATAACCAGAAGTATTGCTAATCTCGTTAATCGACTTTCCGTAACTCAACGCCGTTTCCCAGCTCCAATCGTCCCATTCTCCGCGAAGACCAGATAACACACGATAACTTTGAGTATCATATTGCTGAATTCGACGTTCAGGGAAGCGGGTTCTTACGGTAATAGAATCACTTACTGTGCCATCAAGTAAGTCTATATCGCGCAGATACTGTGGAACATTGGTGGAATTACCATCGATATAAGTAGTATAGCCAGCGGGGGCTTCGTAAGATGATCCGGTATTTTTCTGGTACATTGCTTCGGCAAACAATGTCATCCCATTATCTAATCGATAAAGGTGATTTAACGTGGTGCCTATATTCTCATAATCTGGTTGAATTGCTCGTTGGATAACATAGTCATAATTACATCGACTACCATCTTGTTGAGTATCGTCACCACACCATGATTCAGCATAATCATTACCATCTATCGACACTCGTGTACTTGATTCATAGGTAACATTAACCGCTCTGTCGCTATTAAATATGGCATTACGAGTAGCATAATCTACCACAACTGTGGTGTTGCTATTGGTTGTTTCAAAGCCTCCAGCATAGGTAAGGTTGGTGCGACTTGCATCGTGGCTTGATGTGTCGTCTCCATACTGAGCGCTAAATTCATGACCGACAAAATCTTTACGTAAGATAAAGTTAATCACCCCAGCTATAGCGTCAGATCCGTAAATGGATGATGCGCCATCTGTTAGCACATCAATACGCTCAATGGCAGACAGTGGAATGGCATTAACATTCACAAATGAATCAGAACCATTGGAGAACGAATCAACCGCAACACGGCGGCCATTAATTAATACTAGGGTAGAACTTGATCCAAGACCGCGTAAGCTGACACCAGACGAGCCTGCAGGGGCACCATCTGCACCGGCAACGCCACCGGTTTCTGAAAAGGTCCCAGCGCTGGAGGCTTGTGGTAAATCTCGGAGAAATTCGCTGACCGATCCATAGCCCTTTTTAGTGATGTCATCGTGAGTAAAGCTTTGTAATGGATTAGCGCCTTCCATATCAACGCCTTTTAACCTTGATCCGGTAACACTGACCCGTTCTACTTTATTGACCTCTGTTTGAGTGTCATTTAATTCATTGCTAACAGCACTTGCAACAGGTGATAACGCTACGCCAAATGCAGCGCATAATAATACTGAACTTCTCATGATAAGCTCCCGAGATATCTCTTATTGTATTTTTTTAGATGCAGACAAACTGCGCGTGAGTCAATACGCGTGGCATGTAAGAATATGCAGATGCACTACATCAATTAAGTTTTGAGAGGGGAGTAATGACAGCAAGACAAGACTCCACCGAACACTATTGTATTCAGTGGTTTATTCGTCCCACCATTCAGACAAATACCATGTGCGGTAATGGTATCTTTGGAAAATTGTTGCAATTAGAATCATGTTATAAACTATGAGCTATTGTTGTTGACCTGTTAAGAGGCTATCCGTAAGATAGGTGCTGAGTCAATACATGGCAGAAACTTTTTTTGAGTACTACCATGAAAATTTCGATTAAACCTAATTTCAATGCCTTATCTTGTCTATTATTTAGCTTGTTAATCAGTACTTTGTTGCTGTCGTTATACAGTTCAATGGCGCTGGCTAGTACTGCTGTCAATACCGATGCTACTCCGCCGGTTCAAACTTTCGATTTAATGATGGTTGGCGGTGGGTTGGTCACTTGCAGTTCTTTATCTAGACAAAACTGTGTGCTTGGCAGTCAATTTACTGCTGATGCAAAACAAACCTCTGTTTATCGATTAACGCAGTCTGCACTCGAGCGAGCCTTTAAACATCCGAGTTTATCTGGGTTAACAGCACCTCAAAAAGCTATATTGCTCCATGCCAGTCAGCAGCAGGGTAATGCGGGTTCTAGTTTGAGCTATCAAGCATTTTATGATGCCATCTCTGCTGTTGAAAAAGATTTTTTAACGGATTTAAACGATCAAGTTTATTATGCTTTATTGGATTTACTTGAAGACGAACAAGCCATTACCTCGGGTATCAATCGCCAAGAACATGTGATGCTGAGTGCGACCCAGAACCAATATGGCGCGCAGATATTCTCTTTGTTTACTCAGCAAGCATTGTTAAAAAAACAACAACGGCAGCCGCAAGCTAAGCGGCCATTAATCGCCGTAGTTACCGCATCTGCAAGAGATCCTTTTGAATCAATTGATTTCTATACTCAAGTTTTTGAGCAAGCCGGTGCGGATGTTATCTGGCTGCCTTTAGATAGCGCATTGCAAGCCGCTATAGCACAACAACAATGTGATCAGTTACCTGCATTGCGCGAAAAAATTCAAGGTAATGTCGATCGCGCGCGATTGTATCCGGTTGCTACCGCATTACAACAATCCATGTGTGTATCTCCTGATTCTCTTTACCAGCAACTGCTTAATATTGACGGATTATTTCTTAATGGTGGTGATCAACGTTTAACATTATCAGCTTGGTTAACACCACAGAAAAAGCCAAGTAAAGCGCTTGATATTATTAAAAAAAGATTACAACAACATCAAATTGTGATTGGTGGCACGAGTGCAGGAACGGCAGTAATGACAGCTCAATATATGGTTACAGGCGGCACAAGTCATGGTGCATTAACCTATGGCGTGTTGGCTGCCGAGGCGCCAAGTGAGCGATGTGAGGAGAGTCATTGTCAGTCAGACATTCCGGCTACTGCGGTTACATATTCCACCGCGGGAGGATTAGGTTTTTTTCCATTTGGAGTCACTGATACCCATTTCTCACAGCGTGAGCGGCAAGTGAGGTTATTCATGCTAAGTGCCTTGTCTGAAAATAAATTAGGCTTTGGAGTCGATGAAAATACCGCTCTGTTAGTTGATCTTCGCAATCACACAGTATCTGTTGTTGGTGAGCATGGTGTTTGGGTAGTGGAACAATCTCATGTTACTCAAACACCACTATCTTATTCAGGAGTCATGCATTACTTAACCGCGGGCGATAACGCAAAAGTAGATGTAGTCACGCAATCGTTAAACCATATTCAATTATTAAGCGCTGATAAGACGATCAGCAAGCAAGCTGATGTTAAGCGAGAGTTTAATGCTTGGGTTGATAAAGCCTGTGTAGATGGCCAAAATGATATTGATCTTGGCCAAGCTAAATTGATTATTAAACCCCAATCACAACAAGAATGTGACCAAATTAAGCGTAATGGTCAACATTATCAAAATATAAATATACAGCTCAATTTAGTTAATCATTAATCTGTTTTTATGCCCTTTATTTAAGCCATATTTTGGACTTTATTGGGTTATGTTAGCGAGACTGATAACTAAATTTCTACATATAATCTATCAAGGTTTTTATCCCCTTAAAGGTTAGCTAACCTCATCTGTTGATGTGAATCCCTAGCAGTATTGTGTTGGGGATTTTTTTAGACAAAATTCTGATGTTATTGGCTGATATTTAAGTTAATCCATTTTTAATGCTGCTATCAAAGCGAAATTACGACAATGAATCACGTTGTTTTAACTTACTGATCAATAAGCTTTCATCCCCATTGTCGCAGTAGAGACCTTACCAATTATTGGATCAAATCGATTCGTCATCACCGCATAAGACACTTGCTCTTGCAAACAAAAATAAGCACCGACTGCATTCAATTTTATAGCGTTATCTGCCTAGCGGTTAACCAGTCAACACTAAGCCAAAATGCTTAACACAATAGTGACAAATAACGCCCATGAAGAAAGTGATACTGGTGAGTAAATCAGTAGCAATGATCCTAAGTTAAAACGTTGTCAATCTGCTCGGAATTTTTACAATTAAATTCAATGATTTATGTCTAATTTTAAAAACGCTAACGTTGACAGGGCGATCGCTTAGGGACTACTGTATAAAATATACCACGAAAGTGTGTGGTAAATATTTAACAGCGCAGGATCTATTCATGTGCTTTTTATGTAGCGTTAGTGCAAAAAAGCCGAACGGCGTAAAAAAGCGTCATGGAAATTGGTATGGAAAAAATAGAGATAAAAAACCTTTATAAGGTTTTTGGTTCTGAGCCTCGCAAGGGGGTGAAATTACTTGAACAAGGGAAAAGCAAAGAAGAGATTTACGAACAAACAGGACTAACGGTTGCCGTACAAGGTGCCAGTTTTGTTGTCAATAAAGGTGAGATTTTCGTGGTTATGGGGCTATCCGGCTCAGGAAAATCAACCCTAGTAAGAATGTTAAACAGGCTCATTGAACCCACATCGGGAGAGGTGTTGGTTGATGGCCAAAATATCCTCAACATGAATAAGGACGAACTGGTCAAGTTTCGCAGAAGTAAAACCAGTATGGTGTTTCAATCCTTCGCGCTTATGCCCCATCAAACAGTGTTAGAGAACGCCGCATTTGGCCTCGAACTTGATGGCATGGATAAAAAACAGCGTGAAGAGCGAGCCCTAGATGCTTTAAAACAAGTCGGACTCGAAGGCTTGGAGAAGGCCTATCCCAATGAGTTAAGTGGCGGTATGCAGCAGCGAGTAGGATTAGCGCGAGGCTTAGCGGTTGATCCTGATATCTTGCTCATGGATGAGGCATTTTCGGCGCTTGATCCGCTTATCAAGACAGAGATGCAAGATGAACTGCTGAAACTGCAAGATCGTCATGAACGCACCATCATTTTTATCTCCCATGATTTAGACGAAGCATTACGCATTGGCGACCGAATTGCCATTATGCAGGGCGGCCGAGTGATTCAGGTGGGGACCCCAGAAGAGATTCTGCAAAATCCCGCAGATGATTATGTGCGCGCATTTTTCCGAGGTGTGGATCCAACTGGTGTTATCTCCGCTGGGGACATTGCCCGCGACAGTCAACCAACCGTTGTTTGGCATACAAAAGCCGGTAGCCCACGCGCCACCCTAGAAATGTTGAGTATTAAAGATCGCGAGTTTGCCTATGTACTTGACTCAGAACACCGCTTTTTAGGTGTGGTCTCTTCAGACTCCCCTGCGCGACGCTATTGACCAAGGAAATGGTGCCAGCAAACTTGAGCATGCTTTTCTAACAGATGCTAAATCAGTTCAAGAAACAGATAGTCTTCAGGATATCTTATCCCTGGTCGCCTCCCATTCTTGGCCTATTCCAGTTGTAAACTCAGAGAAAGTAGATATCGCGGCGTTGTTTCTAAAAATCTGTTTCTTCGTACCTTAAACCGTGCAGAGAAGGGGACTTATTTTGAGCAGTCAGCATCTTAGAATATTAGCTTCAGGAGTTTTAAATCATGTTCAGTTTTGATGAAAGAGTGATTCCTTTAGATGTTTGGATCACCAATTTAGTTAACTGGTTGGTTGAAGGCTATCGATGGTTTTTTCAACTGATCAAATGGCCCGTCGACTTTATTTTGTCTGGTGTATCAGATGGTCTACTGGCAACTTCACCTCTGCTTGTTATTGCCCTGTTTGGTGTCATTGCTTGGCGAGTGTCAGGTTTAAAACTGGCCATCTTTACGCTGTTATCATTGGTGCTCATCGGTCTACTCGGTTTCTGGTCTGAAACCATGATAACCCTTGCCATGGTCTTTTCATCCGTGGTGTTCTGCACCCTTGTTGGTGTGCCATTTGGGATATGGGCTGGACGCAGTGATCGCGTTAACAACATTCTACGACCCATTTTGGACGCGATGCAAACGACGCCAGCCTTTGTCTATTTGGTCCCCATTGTGATGCTTTTTTCTATTGGCAACACAGCGGGCGTTCTGGCGACCATCATTTTTGCCCTGCCACCCTTGGTGAGATTAACCAGTCTCGGTATTAGGCAGGTACACCCAGAGTTAGTCGAGGCTGCGCTCGCCTTTGGGGCAACAAGCTCGCAGGTTTTACTTAAAGTTCAGATACCACTTGCTTTACCGACCATCATGGCGGGCCTGAATCAGACCATCATGATGTCGCTCTCCATGGTGGTAATCGCCGCAATGATTGGCGCTGGTGGCCTTGGGGCACCTGTCGTTCTGGGCTTAAATACACTTGATATTGGTTTGGCCACGGTGGGCGGTCTAGCGATTGTTTTATTAGCAATCATTCTCGATAGGATCACCCAATCAATGGCAACCCAAAAAAAATAAGGACGTAAAATGATACTTAAAAAAGTAATACTGGGTGCAGCGTTAGCTGCAATGACAGTGACGGGATCAGCAGCGCTTGCAGATACTCTCAAGCCAGGTGAAGGGATAACCGTTAAACCCGCTCGTGCGACATGGGACACAGGTTTTTTTCAGGAAGCACTTGTTCGCCGGGGTCTTGAAACGCTTGGGTATGATGTCGAAAAGCCTAAAACCCTGGTTAACCCCATTTTTTACAAAACCGTCACACTCGGTGATATTGATTACTGGACCAATGGTTGGTTTCCAATGCATAACGATCAGCTACCGAGCAATTTCGACGAGAAAGCCGAAAAGGTGGGCTATGTTATTAAAGCCGGTGGATTAGGCGGATATTTAGTCTCTAAAAAAGAAGCCGATAAATATAATATTACCTCTCTTGCAGATTTTAAACGCCCTGAAGTTAAGAAAGCATTCGATACTAATGGAGACGGTAAAGCGGATTTGACTGCATGTCCTCCTGGTTGGGGATGCGAGAAAATCATCACCCATCATATGGATGTTTACGGTCTAAAAGATTCGATTAATCCGGTGAAAGCAGCTTATGCAGCTGGGATGGCATCCGCTATGGCGGGTTATAAAAATGGTGGTCCGATATTTTTCTATACTTGGGCGCCTAACTGGACCATTTTTAAAATGAAGCCAGGTAAGGACGTAGTGTGGATAAACGTGCCTGAAATTAATCCGACTAAAGCTCAAAGTTCAGCTGTTGAACGAATGACCGTAAAGGGGCTTGAAGGCGCGGTTTCTGATCCGGTAAAACTGGGGTTTGTTGCTTCTGATATTCAGATTGTTGCCAACAAAAAATTCACTAAACAAAATCCTGCGGTAAGGAAGTTTTTTGAGGTATTTACACTGCCATTGGCTGACATCAATGAGCAGAATACTCGTATGAACGATGGCGAAAAGAGCAAGAAAGATATTCA
Source organism: Shewanella vesiculosa (assembly GCF_021560015.1). Lineage (NCBI taxonomy): Bacteria > Pseudomonadati > Pseudomonadota > Gammaproteobacteria > Alteromonadales > Shewanellaceae > Shewanella > Shewanella vesiculosa. Next base: position 933,201 of record NZ_CP073588.1, read on the forward strand.
ACACCATGTAGATGGGTGGATTACTAACAACCAAGAAAAATGGAACGGTTGGCTTACTGAAGCACGAAACGCGGCTAAGTAGTCTCAAGCTTTAATAATATATGAGTAACCCGGCGTACGCTTGTTGTACTTCCGGGTTGTTTTTTATACTTATGATTAAACCGTTAAACCGTTAAACCGTTAAACCGTTAAACCGATAGAACTTGCAAGATAGCCCGAGGAATATAGTTAAGTAGGTCACTGGCTAACATGCCATATTGACTTAAGTCCTCTGCAGCAATATCACCTGCTAAACCGTGTAAATAGACACCTAAACATGCGGCATCTATAGGGCTGACACCTTGAGCACAAAAACCAGCTATCATTCCGGTTAACACATCGCCTGTTCCGGCTTTGGCAAGCGCGCTGTTTCCTGTTGGGTTGATAAATACCTGCTCGCCATCACTAATCACAGTATGTTTGCCTTTAAGAACAACGACTGCGTTTAATTGCTTAGCGGCCATATTGGTATAGTGCACCCGTTTGGCTTGGATTTCGCTAACATCAAGATTCAATAATCGTGATAACTCTTTGGGGTGTGGCGTGATAATGCTGTGTTTTGGTAGGGTTATCGATGTGGTTGCGATATTACCTGGGTGAAGTAAGCGACTGATAAAATTCAGTGCGTCAGCATCGAATATGACCGGATTAGGATTAGCTTGTAACTGAGTTAAGAGCGCGTAAAAAAATTCACTATTACCATTAGGGACAGATAAGCCATCTGAATCGCTGTTGTGATGCTTTTTGTTACCCAGAGAGCTGTTGTCGAGAGAGCTGTTGTTGATAGAGTTGTTGTCAAGATAATTACGGCTACGGCTAAAGTTAACGCTGAGTTGGTCAGTACTTTGGCCAATACTTAATCCACTGCCTATTGAAATCACACTGGCTTGGTTAAGTTTATCGTCAAGTTGTAACACGGCCATTTTATCAATTGCTTGTACATCAATTGTCTGCCAACGAGCGGTCTGTATTTGTGTTGCTAATAAGTCAGTTTTTGGGGCGTTATTATCATATTTTGCTGTCATCTGAGTCAGCAGCGGTAGGGTAACAACATTTGGCGTTAATGCACTCACACTGTCACATACCGATGGGCTGCTGGCTAAGGTGACGTAACCCGCGCCAACCCGCAATGCCGATATACTCGACAGGTAAGCCGCACCGCGATAATGTATCGAACCTGCAATATTCAATACATGGCCAAAAGTCATTTTATGGCTGTTATCTGGCCGAGGCGGTAATAGCGCGTTGATATGGTCATGGGTGAGATTTTGCATAGTGGCCAGCGATTATGATCAATGTTTATATCATAACTTATCACAGCAACCACTAAGATAGATGCCTGCAACAAAAAATGACAATACTGAAGGTATTGTCATTTTATTTATGGTGATACTAAAACTGGATTTAATCGTGATGATATTTTTTAAGCAATGACATGCATATATATCTTTAACATAGTGGCTAAGTTTTTCGGTTAATTTCTTTGTTGGGATTAGCCTTCTTGCGCCAGGTATTCAATAATTTGTTCCATGTTCAGATTAAAATCATCAGCACGCACACACTTTACAATTAAGTCATCAGTGACGGTTGCCAAATCAATTTTTTTATCAGATGCAAAATGATCCGGTTTTAGATGATAAAAGGGTTTCACAAGAGGACGTATTGGATCTTGAGGATTATGGCCTTCAACGATAGCCAGCCTATTTGATTCAAGTTGTACCACAGAGCCAACAGGATAAACTCCCATACAGCGAATAAATTGGTCGACTAAATCTTTATCTAATTCATTGTTGTCTGCTAACGCACGTAAAATACTAAAGGCTTTTACCTGAGCATAGCCTTGTTTGTAGCAACGATGAGAAGTGAGCGCATCGAAAATATCACAAATGCTGATCATACGGCCATAAAGGGTAATTTTATCAGCCGTTACGCCGAACGGGTAACCCAAACCATTGAGTTTTTCATGGTGTAGGCTCGCCACTTCTAAGCTCAGCGCACTGATCCCAGGAGTATTTTTCATGATCTCAATAGAGTAACTGGCGTGAGTTTTCATAATATGAAACTCTTCTTCAGTCAGTCTATCGGGTTTGTTGAGAATGCGATCGGGGATCATGATTTTACCAACATCATGTAAAAAAGCCCCGATGGCCAGTTGATTAACAATCTCTTTGTCGATTTTCTTGTATACGGCAAACATCGTCATGAGTACTGACACGGACACTGAATGCTCAAGTAAATATTCATCTTTATTACGAATATTAATCACACATGATAAGGCATTGGGATTATTAAAAATTAAATCTGTTGATTCGGTGGTAATTTTTTCTACCGGATCCATGTCTAACGGAAGACCGTGCTGCGCATTATGAAACAGCTTTTTTTGAATGTCTTTTGACTCATTGAATACTTGGCGCGCTCGTACTATTTCTTGATTAAAGAAATTTGCTGTCACATCGGTGCGCGCAGGCGTGACTTTTCGAGGCGCTTGAGGCTTAGGCACATTGACCTTAAGATCAACTTTTTCGACAATAACTTCACTTTTACTGGTATCAATGAGCAGCTTAGTAACCGACTTTTGTTTTAATGCTTCGATAACACGCTTGCTTTTAATCACACCAGGCTTAGTTAATGAAAACATGTCTTTAGGTTCAGTGATTTCAACTACATACATTCCAACATCAACGTCAGTAATGTTATGTTCAATCAGCATATATCGGTTCCTTGGGTATTTATTTGCATCAAAGATAAATCAGTTACTCGGTATTTATTCATACAGCATTGCATAAGATAGTTCATTTAACATTGTAATATAAGCAAAAATGCTAAGAACATCAGCCTGTAGCACAATCTTTAGCATGATATTGTTCAAAATGTTTGTGCAGTTAATCAATAATGTGACAGGAGTACTATTTGGATATTATGCCTAATTAGCCTTGAGGTCCAATGGCTTTGAACAATCGTTATTTAATCGTGTTATTTTAGCCCGATTTATAGAGTTTATACCGTTAATACAACCCTTTAAATACAGGTGTGAATATTGGCTAATGGCACATTAGCCTGAGTTAAGACACTGGTAATGTTCAACAATAGAGATTCTGGTCATTGAGAAAATAACGCTATGCTAAGAGTTAACAATCCTAGCTAAATATCATAAATGATTTGAGTCGCGTGAAACCTGTACGTTAACCCTTGGGCATGCATCCATATATCGCATATTTTCGCTTATGCTTTAGCATATACATCAGCCGATATTGCTCATTTTATTAATGTTATGGTGTTAGTAATTGCCGTAATGAGTGCCTTAGCTGTTTAAATACTGGTTCGCTGCTATAGCGATGGTGCTGAATAACATCGACATTTGCTTGCCAACCAATTTCTTTAAATTCAGAGGGCAACAGCACTAATTGGCCATTATCTACATAGCTGTTGGCAATATGATTAGGCAGCAAGCACCAACCATGTCCCTGTAATGCCAGTTCAAGTAAAATATAATAATTGTCGGCATACCAAACATCAGGACTAATGGCTAACTGAAAGCTACTGGATTTGGTATTGCGTGAGCGCATTAATAATTGGCGGTGCAGCTTTAAGCTGGCTAAGTTTTCACATACTTGTTGTGCTAGCGCATGGCTACTGGCGACATACATATCAAACTTAATTGAGCCAATGGATTCAAAATCAATTTGCGTTGGAATAACCAGTTCACTGAAAATAATTCCAGTGACGGCTCGGTCAGTGTCAATCATATCGATAATATCAATGCTTGACGCGGTTAAAAATTCTAAGGTGACATTTGGGAAATTTGCTTCTAACTCATTAATAATATTCGACAGTTTTTGCAGTGGAATGCCTTCATCTAAGCCAATGGTTAACTCTGAAAGTGTTTGCTGTTCTAAGGTTTGGGCGCAATAGCGTAAGCGTTGATGCTGCGCTAATAAGACTTGGGCATGTGGCAACAGTTTTTTACCGGCCGAGGTTAACTGCGGATATCGTCCACTACGATCAAATAAGCTAGCGTTGCAGTCTATTTCGAGGTTTATCACATGCTGGCTGACCACCGACTGCGCTTTATGTAAGGATCTTGCAGCAGAAGAGAAAGACCCAGTTTCTACTGTCGCCACAAAGGCCTCAAGTTGCTCAATACTATACATATCGCTTTTCCCGATGCTATCCAACTATTATGTATCCCTATTCTGGATGACAATAGTTGAAAGGTCACGATATATTGAGTCTATTATGCAAGGTAAAGAAAGAGTGTTTCAGGCGATAACGTTTGAGCTGCTGGCAATGGCGCTCATTGTGCCGACAAGCGCGTTAATGATGAAGCAAGAGGCCAGCGATATGTTGGTTGTGAGTATTGGTTTGTCGTTATTTGCTATGTTATGGAATTACATTTATAACGTGTGGTTTGATAAAATAGTTGGTCCAAATAGGATTGAAAGAACGTTACTGATCAGGATTGTACATGCATTGTGTTTTGAAGGCGGCATGTTGTTGGTCACTATTCCATTAGTATCATGGTATCTGTCATTAAGCCTTATCGATACCCTGATATTAGAAGCTGGAGTGTTGATTTTTATTTTAATTTATACCGCGGTCTTTAATTGGCTTTACGATATATATCAACCGTATCAAAAATGGTTTGCTAATTTTGCTCAATAATTTGGTTTATTAAATTGGCTCAATAATTTGGTTTATTAAATTGGCTCAATAATCGTTAACTTATATTACTTGTATAAACTAATGATTACCTGTGTGGTCTATTTAATACCTAAGCGGAGTTTGTTTATATTACGGTCATGACTATTGTCATGATCACAGTGCCATCTTCGCCCGTCAATAATTATAAGCGGGAAGTGAATGTGAAACATGATTGCCTAGGTTGCACACCTTATTTACCCACACCCTTTCGCTGGGGTGATGGCTGGTCGTATCCTAGAAATTACGGCTCGTTAACTGTCGATGAGCTTAAGCAAGTTGAGCAACTGTCACAACCCTTATTAATATCACCATTCTAGTTCAACTCAAGAGGGGGCAATATATGGGGCTACCTAGCCAAGATGATACATTTGCATTTTGAGCTTACACGCGAACATTATTTGTGTTTTGTTGAGAAAAAGTGAGCGATTTTTTTCTTCGTAACCACTTAGCTGTCGTTGGTTTTTAATATCACTTATCGGCTAGTGTTAACACTTCAGACCGATTAACTCACGCTTTGCAGCTTATTACTTTCAGCTGGTTATTTCAGTTTTTTAATTGATGCTATATCTTTTATAAACCCATCATCATCAACTAAATCCGCTTAAATTCATCCACGGTCATGAGTGATGTTGTACCATCCATCACGCTATATTAGGCTTAAACGATATAGTTAACATGACTACTTGCACCACAATATAATTTAAGAGTACAATTGTGCGCTGAAATTGAGCTAACACTTGTGCGCTAAAATGAATCTATTGACCCGACTTAACCAAGTCACCGCAAAAACCTTATTCCATACTGACTCTATTGGCAGTTATTTCGAACCTATTATGCAGCGCATAAAGCCAGCTTGGCGCACCCATTGTTTTCGCGCCCAGGTGTTGGGGCATCAATTACTTCGTGCCGATGTTGTGCAACTAGACTTGTCTGCAGATAAAGCCTGGCCGCAAGCCATAGCAGGCCAGCACGTGTTATTGACGGTAGAAATTAATGGCCGTTTAATGACCCGACCTTTTTCAATCTCCTCAGCACCCGACCAGTCCCATAGCCGATACCCTAAAAAGCGCGTGATTCGTTTAACCATTAAGACCCATGTTGACGGTGCTTTTACGGCAAAATTATTGGCGAATATTACCGCGGGTAGTTACGTCAATTTAAGTGCGCCACAAGGTGAGTTTGCAGTAAGTGACCGTATCCAACCATCAACACCATTATGGTTTGTGGCGGCTGGCAGTGGCATTACGCCATTTATGGCGATGCTAAACCAGATGGCGTTGCTACCACAACAACCACAAAATCCCATTAATTTGGTTTACTTTGCCAAGCTGGGTGAGCATTTGTATGTTGACGAACTCATGGCGTTACAGCAGCAGTTAAACCAATTAAAAGTGCAATTGCTTATTCGTAAAAATGGCGACAATTTAGCGGATGCTCTGAGTGACTGCACCGTGCAAAGCCAAGTGTTGGTATGTGGCCCAGGACAGTTTAAGCAGGATGTTGATCGCCAATTAGATGCCATTAATCACCCGTTAAAGCAGCGTCAAGCGGAGTATTTTCAAGCTCCGGTTATGTCGCAAACACACAGCGGCGAGCAGCATATTCAGTTAACCCAGCGTGGTAAACAAACCCAGCTAACATTAGCAACCAACAACTCTTTACTCAATGGCTTAGAGCAACAGGGGATCAGTGCTAATTTTGGTTGCCGTATTGGTGTGTGCCATCAATGCCAGTGTATTAAAAAATCTGGTGTGGTGAGGAATATGCGTACCGGTGAGATATCACAGCAAGGTGAGCAATTAATTCAATTATGTATTTCTCAGGCGGTGACGCCACTTGAGTTGGAACTGTAAAGTGATGAATAAGAATATTAATTTTGATCTGTTAGCTAACGAGTTAGATGAGTTGAAACGTCAAACGTTAACCGAAGTTGGCACAGCCGATGCGGCCTATATTCGTAACGTCATTGTGTGGCAACGAGCTTTAGAGTGGGGCGGGCGTGTGTTATTGATGTTGGGGGTTATTCATCCACTATGTTGGATTGTGGGTGTGTTGAGCTTAGCCAGTGCCAAAATTCTCGACAATATGGAAATCGGTCATAATGTGTTGCATGGGCAATACGATTGGATGAACGATCCTCATATTAACTCGCGTCAGTTTGATTGGGACATAGCCTGTGATGGTAAAAGTTGGCAACGGATCCACAATTATGAGCATCACACTTATACCAATGTGATTGGTAAAGACCGAGATTTTGGTTATGGTTTGTTGCGTTTGTCGAATGACTTTTCCTGGCGGGTTAAAAACCTGTGGCAATTTCTCACTTACCTAAATTTAAGCATGCTATTTCAGTGGGGTGTTTCTTATCATGAACTCGCTGCAGAACGTGTTTTTATGGGCAAAAAGAAACAAGACCGTCCATCAAAAATTGATCCAAGCGAACTGAAACGACGTTTTTTTAGTAAAGGCGGTAAACAATTATTCAAAGATTATCTGCTATTTCCCTTGCTCGCGGGGCCGCTATTTTTGTGGGTGCTATGTGGTAACTTAATCGCCAATTTAATTCGTAATTTATGGACATCGACTATCATATTTTGTGGTCATTTTACCTCAGATGTTCATACCTTTAGCCAAGCTGAGTGTGAAAATGAAACTCAAGGTCAGTGGTATTATCGCCAGGCATTAGGTTCGTCGAATATTCTCGGCGGCAAATTATTCCATATATTCACTGGTCATTTGAGCTTTCAAATTGAACATCATTTGTTTCCCGATCTGCCATCGTCACGCTATCAGCAAGTGGCGCCAAAAGTGCAAGCTATCTTTGCCCGTCACGGTATTGCTTATCATACGGGACCTTTTTTACGTCAATATAGTCAAGTTGTTAAACGAATACTGCGTTATTCACTACCTTAAATGATCTTCAGGTTAACGGCTAAGCACTTCAACTGAAGTGCTTTTTTATCAGTAAAATAGTCATTGGCGTGATTGTTGTGAGCCGCTAATATAGGCTAATCGGTTTAGAGTGGATATGCGAAAATGATAGTGTCAGGCAAAGGTGTACGTGCGGTTGCGGTATTAGAAGCCAGTAAAGGAATGTTGGCTTTATTGGTTGCTATCGGCCTGCATGCATATGCTGGGCAAAACCTGTCGGCGCTGGCAACACAATGGATGACTCATCTGCACTTAAATCCTGCGAGTCACTATCCCGGTATTTTTATTTCGGCCGTTAGCGCAGTATCACCATCGAGTTTAACGTTAATGGCAATAGGTGCTGCAGCATATACCTTAATTCGTTTTATTGAAGCTTATGGTTTATGGCATAACTTACGCTGGACTCAATGGTTCGCGTTGGTCAGTGGCGCGATATATCTGCCTTTAGAGCTTTATGAAGTGGTTAATCACTTTAATTTAATGAGTGTGGTGGTGCTGATAATTAATCTACTGGTAGTGGGGTATATGTATGTGGTGTTATTTCCTCGTCGCGGTTCAATATGAGCTGTATTTCAAATTTTTTATAAAGCGATTAAGTTGAACTATTAACATAAATTAATCGTTGAGAGTTGATCCTTTATATCATGATGTTAGTATAAATACATTAGTAACGTTAACGATGAGTTAGCCATAGCGCTATTCATCAACAGTAACTATATGGTGTGTAATATATTGTTAAGGCATCTATTAAGATGTTATTGGTTTATTTTTAAATGAGACCTTTTAAAAGAGACCTATGAGTTGAGTAATAGTGTTAATATATTTAATATATAGACTCTATTTATAGGTTTAACACATAGGTTTAATACTATACACTGATGCAATACTATATTAGTTAAGTTGGTATATGCATTAAGGCCAATATATTGTTATTCGATTTTATGCTTATTTTATTAAGCGACTTATGAATAACGTGTATTCACCATTTATACAAATGCTGTAATGTTATGACTAATTAATTCTACTTTGAGAGGAATAAAATGACAGACATCGATATTGGTATAAAAAAAGACGACCGACTAAAAATTGCTGAAGGCTTAAAAAGTTTATTAGCAGATTCATATACACTTTATTTACAGACTCATAATTTTCACTGGAATGTAACAGGCGTACACTTTCGTGAGTTACACCTGATGTTTGAAGAGCAATATACTGAGCTTGCGGTGGCTGTTGATGATATTGCTGAACGCATTCGTACATTAGATGTTGCAGCACCGGGGACTTACAAAGAGTTTGCTCGTTTAAGTTCAATAAAAGAAGTTGAAGGTGTACCAAGTTCTGCAGATATGGTTGATTTATTAACCCAAGGCCATGAGCAAGTGGTTAAAACATCCCGACAAGTGCTTAAATTAGCTCAAGCGGCTGATGATGAATCAACCGCTGCATTAGTGTCAGATCGGATGCGCATACATGAAAAAACTGCATGGATGTTAAGAGCGACACGCAAGTAAGCTGCTGTATGAGATCAACCGCTTCTGGTTGGCGTTATATCGCTAATAAAGGCTAATAACTTGCAGTAAAATCAAACCGCTGTCTTTGCTACTACAGCGGTTTGTTGTTTTTGGCTTTCGGATACGAAATTTATCGATCTCAATAGCCAAAAACGATAATCTAGCGTTTTGATTTTTTGATGATGCTATTGTGACCGATAAAGCCCTTAATAAACTTGCTAAGCATTTATATGCTCAGCGTGGTATTCCTCATCCTGACTCAAACTATTTAGCCTTTGTGCCCCAAAGTATTGAACAGGCTATTGCTGTACAACAATTGATGATAACTCAACATGGCACCATTGCAGGTTGGAAATGCCTAGTTCCGCAAGCTAATGGTCAGTTAATTTTTGCGCCAATATTATCAACAGCAGTGAGCCAGACTATTGATTGCGGCATTATACCCAGTATTAAAGACGGGCAGCCAACCGCGCTGATAGAGCCTGAAATTGCGTTTATTTTAGGTCAGGACATTGAGCCTTATCGCCATTATAGTAATGATGACATTGACCAAGCTATTAGTGCTACACACATGGCTTTAGAATTGATTCAAAATCGTTTTAGTCGTGAGATACAACCCAGTTTTTATCAAAAACTTGCCGATGGCTTGAGCAATCAAGGTCTGTACATAGGTCCAAAAATAGACACCTCTATCGCTTATCAAGCTAGCCATATCGAGGTGGTGGTCAGTGACGGTGAACGCACCGCAAGAGTACAGCAATTTTCTGGGGTACACCCTTGTGAATTACCGCAAAACCCTGTGTATTGGTTAATTAATTACTTAGCAAAATTGGGCATTAAGCTCAGTGCTGGTCAAGCCATTATCACGGGTTCATATTGCGGTGTTGTCAAAGTCCCCATGGCAACAGAAGTGAATATTGAATATACAGGTATCGGTCAATTTAATATCAAGTTTTATGACTTACTTGCCTAGTGGAGTTGCTGGCGGATTTAAAGCTGTCGTTAAATAATACGACATATTTTAGTTATCATGTGTTAAAAATTAAAAAAGCGCTCAAGGCGCTTTTTTAATTTTCTAATTGAATAAAGAATTCTTCTAGTTCTCTGTTTACTGTGTCTGTATCGCCGGTGGCTTTGAGATAAGATCGTAAACCAATAATGTGCACTTGAAGCTTTTTCGCCACTTGAGATTTATCTAATTTGCTTGGTAAATCACCATCATGCTGAGCTTTTTCTATGATACTGGCAAAGCGATGCTCAACTTGAGTCAGCAGATCTTTAGCTATGTTCAGTGTTTCTTGATGAGATTCATCGAGTTCAGCTAAGGTGCGCACAACCATACATAATTCGCTTGGCACTTCGGCACAGCAAGGCACGATAATACTGCGTAAATATTGCTTAAATCCATTCCAGGCACTGTCACTTTGGGCTATTTTTTCATTTAAATCACCCGTGGAGGTTTGCACGTAATGAATCAACGTTTGGTGAAATAAATCTGCCTTACTACCGAATGCGGCATATATGCTGCCAGGCCGCATATCCATGGTAGTTTGAATTTCTCGGGTCGAAGTCGCCAAAAAACCTTTTTGCCAAAATAGATTTTTTGCTTTTTCAAGTACTTCTTCACGATTAAATTTGGAAATATTAGCCATTAGTGCCTCTTTTAGTTAGATCACTATTTTACGACAAGCCGGTAACCTAAGGCCAGCCTATTGTGCTAAATATTAATTATAAAGCGTAACAGTTATCTATTGTTAACCCTAAAATAGACATCATATAAGTGACTCAATACAGCCATTGATGCGTGTTATCATTTAGCGTTTTTATCGTTAGCATGGATCAAGTTAACGTTAAACAGCAGTAATTCATTTATAATAAATGACTTCAATATTATGTTTTGTCGTCATTATCTGCTCACTTATTTCAAAGGTGAGGTTAAACTTGCTTGCCAATAATCACGTCAGTGTGTTGTTGTGAATTAAATGGTCAATATTGGCATCACAATGGTGAAATAGTTTGATAAAGTGATCTGCTATTATGGCAACGTCAGAATAGTGGCTGCAGGGGATTGAGCTGAATATATCATCAACATTAGGGTCGCAATAGTATGGCAAATGTGAACATGCCTTTTAACGCAAGTCAGCAACAATTGGCTTTACTACGACTGGTTAATTGGGGTTTAAAAATTGGGCTGATCTTGTTTGCCACAGACTTATTTGGGTTAACGACTCCTCCAATAGCTTTATCATACGTGTTAATTATTGAAGCTTGTTATGTTGGCTTTAGTTATCGTTTTCATCGACTGAGCATGAACAACAATGGTTTGTTGTTTTTAACCTTATTGTTAGACACTTTGTTTTGGGCAACCTGGTTATATTTTACCGGCGGGGCGACCAATGCTTTCGTATCATTACTGTTATTACCGATAGCTATTTCTGCCATTACCTTGCCTCGTTGGGCGCCTTGGTACTTAACCATAGTATCAACAGCATTTTATACCTTAATGATTGTCGATATTTCAGATGAAATGCGCGATCCCGCTATGGCCCATGACATGAGCCAAATGCCAATGACCCATACGATACAAACCAATCAGGCTATGCCTGTAAGCCACAGTATGGATATGGGCTCGCACTATTTAGGCATGTGGTTTAATTTTGTGATTTCTGCATTAGTGTTAACGGTTACCGTAGGTTTTATCGCCAAACGGATACGTCAAAAAAATGCAGAGCTACGCTATTTACGCGAAGCCCAGTTACGCCAAGAAAAGATTTTGGCGTTAGGCACCGCATCAGCACAAATGGCTCATCAGCTGGCAACACCACTGGCAACATTACGCTTATTGGTTGATGAACTGTTCGAATCGGCCAATGATGCTGAACAAACAGAATTGATTAGTGAGATGCAACAAGCGCTTAATCGATGTGAAGTTACCTTAAGCGATTTACGCCTCGCCACAGAGTCGATACGCGAGCATAAATTAACCCACCAACCGGTTAATCAGTTAGCTGATATGTTGATTGACCAAGTGAATTTATTAATGCCAGAAACTCAATTAAACATCACCTTAACGCCACAAGTCGAGCAGGGGATCTTATATACCGACATGAGCTTATTACCTGCGTTAATGGCCCTGATCCAAAATGGCGCTCAGGCGAGTCAAGATAACCAGCACTCAGCCGTTGTTGATATCAATATCAGCCTGTCACAGCCACAAGAATTGAGCATCACTATTCGCGATTACGGTGTCGGCATTGCTACTCATTTGCTTCATACCTTAGGTAATAATATGGTAAAAAGCCCCAAAGGGATGGGCATCGCGGTATTATTAAGTCACACCAGTTTTGAGCGTTTAGGCGGTAAGTTATACCTTAAACCGCACCCAGACTGTGGCACCGAAGCCATAGTGACATTACCGCTTAGTGTACAAAAAGCGAGTTGAAGCTATTTTAACGAATAGAAGCGAATCGAAGTAAACAGAAGTTGAAATAAAGATAAGCTGGATTGAGATCACCATGAACAAGCTATTGATTATTGAAGATGATTTGGCCCTAGCTGCCATTTTAGCCCGCCGCCTCGGCAAGCATGGGTTTGAGTGTAAAACCTGCCATCACGCCAGTGATAGCTTATTAATGGCAAGGCAATTTGTGCCCACCCATATCGTGTTAGACATGAAATTAGCCGAACATAATGGCTTGTCGTTAATTAAACCCTTAAGACAACTTTTACCCCAGGTACACATGGTATTGCTCACTGGCTTTGCCAGCATCGCCACCGCCGTCGAAGCCATCCGCCTTGGAGCAGACAATTACCTCGCTAAACCCGTCGATACCCAAACGTTATTAAATGCATTATCCGTCTCGGCTGAAACCACAACCACTTATGATGATATTGAAGAACAGCCACTTAACCCCAAGCGCGTTGAATGGGAACACATTCAACAAGTGCTCGCCAACAACAACGGCAATGTATCAGAAACCGCACGACAATTGGGTATGCACCGCAGAACCTTACAGCGGAAGTTATTGAAAAAGCCTACGGCTGATAATCGGTAAGAAAGGTGGCTAAACCAAGTGTCATATATGGACCCACCCGTTTTGCAAGTGATTTCGAAGCGTTGATAAACAAATTCATTGCCTTCATATATCCGGCTTGTGAACCGGGTGTTTTATATACCCGCAGCCCTAATGCAATTAGCTAACTACTTTAACTTTATCATTCCGACGGCTTCTAAAGAGCCAATGACGAGTTCAGTTTTAAAGTAGTACAGTCTGACTGTTTATCATTATTTCAAAATCTTTCGCAAATTGTGGTGAGTTTGTTTTACTCGGTGTTACTTACTACTTAAATTAATCAGTTGATTTTGAATCGTATGACTTTGTTATGCAGCATATTCGAGTCGGTAATCTTCTTCATTTGCGATGACCGACCAGGCTATTCTGGCGAGCTTATTGGCCAGAGCCACACATGCTACATTGCTATGCTTTCTACACTTTAATTCGTAAGCCCAGCGGCTTAATTTATCATCTTTACCGTCAACATATTGCAAGGCAGCCCGTGCTCCATGTATTAGTGACGACCTCAAGTGAGGATTCCCTTTTTTCGTGATGCCAGACAGCATGGTTTTGCCACCACTTGAGTTTTGTCTTTGTGTTAATCCGCACCAAGCAGCAAAATGTCGACCATTATGAAACATTTTTCCGTCACCTATGGACGCATATAGTTCTGCTGCTGTCATTGGGCCTACACCAATGACACTTTTTACTCGCTTGCAGATAGGATTATTTCTTGTATAAACATTTATCTTCTTCGTGTAAAACTCAACTTTCTCTTGCGCTGCAACAAAGTCAGCATAAAGTTCGCGAAAACTTTCTCGTGCAAAAGTCGATAACTCATTGCTTTCATCATCTATAAATTCAGGCAACCGAGCCGCTAATGCGGTTTTTCCCTTTGCAGCGCATAAACCATATTCAGCAAGAAAGCCTCTAACTTGATTGTTGATTGCGACCATCGTTTTTACATGTCGCTTTCTCATGCGCAGTACCATTTGAATATCTTCTTGCTCGACGCTTTTTATCGGTACAAATGTCATATTTGGTCGTTGCGCTGCTTCAGCAATGGCTTCAGCATCATTAAAATCATTTTTGTTTTTACGACGATAAGGCACAACATATTGAGGCGCAATGAGCTTAACTTGATGCCCTAATTTAATAAATTCTCTAGCCCAATGATTAGCTCCGCCACAGGCTTCTATCACAATCAACGTTGGCTCTAACTGGGCAAAGACACTGAGCAAGTCGGCACGCTTAATTACTCTCTTTTTAACTAACTTTCCAGCTTGATTAACGGCAAACATGTGGAAAATAGTCTTTGATATATCTAAACCAATTGTTGTAATCTTCATATTCGGACCCGCCCTTTGTTGATAAAGTGTACAAACTTATCATTGCTCACTATGAAGCCGATTAGAAGGGTGGGTCCATCTCATTATTCCGGTAATGCTTTTGAGCCGGAATCTAGCGTTGTTCTTTTATGTTTTGTGCTTTATGGCCTAAGGCCGCTATCGTCGCGGCGCTTCGCTCACACCAGAGCAAAAGGGTAAAGCGCATTCTTATTTATAAATCAGCCTTTGCAAACCCTCAGCGTTCCGGCAACATTTTCAAAAATCTACAAGGTCGCGACGGAAGGAGATCCCGCTTTTAATTTCGTTTGAATTCCGCTTTGGCCCATCTTGTCATAAAGAGTGAAAATGCTAACGATTGTTATGGTGAATGGATTCACGAATGTCATGGTGGCATGTATGCCAAAGAACGACTTGTAACTCGAAAGCTAGTGGGGATCTGATAGGCAGGATGCCTTGGAATACGTGAAAGGCTATGGTCAGCTCACTGACTCTTTTATAAAGAGTCTTCAATGGCCTCAAGTTCAGAGTTGAATTTACCCATTTGCAGGTACTAACTCATTTTTGGACAGAATTTTTAGAGAAGCTAGTGTTTCAGTTTAATTTTATAAAAGTTTACTCTGATTCGATTGAGTTATTAATATCCCCACCCAGTTTCATTTGAATGTCTGCGAAAGCGCTTGATGCTTGGAATGAGCCAAAAACAAGCAAGCAATAAAATTATGACAGGCATTCAAAAATTAGAACCAATTGGTTACTTGTATGGTGTTGCCATGCTGACGCATGGGGGAGTTCAAAACACAACAATATCGATTAGCTCACACTGATAGGTTCAGCAATACCGTTTCAGCTCACATTTTTAAATGAGTTTCTTTGCTATGTTTTATTGTAAGCTGAGTCGCAATATGATTATTTAAGGAGGGAGTATGGGGAGATCACTTGTATTGTTTGTTGCTTTTAGTCTAATACCCATATCTTCTGTATATGGAAAAGAATTAAGACTTGCCGTGGTACCTAAATTTCATAGTGTTTTTTTTGAGCGAAGCAAAGCTGGCTGTATAGATGCAGCGGCTCAAATAAAAGGCGTGGAATGCATATATCGGGGACCAGATATAAGTAATGTTAGGATGCAAGATCAGGTAATAAATCAACTTATTGATGAAGGTATAGACGGTATCGCAGTAGCCGTTACACAATCTAAATATCTCGTTAAAAATAGCCTTAAGAGAGCTAAAGAAGCAGGTATTCCGGTTATTACCTATGACTCTGATATTGATGTTTCAATCAATGAAGATCCTAATAGTTTACGCCTAGCCTATATAGGCACTGACAATTTTGAATTGGGTAAGTCATTAGGTGAAGAGTTAAAAAAACTTCGGCCCAATGGGGGAACGCTAATAATGCAATCTGGGCGACCAGATTCTCCCAATCTGAATTTAAGATTGATGGGTGTCCGTTCCGCATTATCGGGAAAAAAATACGATGTACCTCCTGGAGAATTGCTTAATAACGATTCGGGATGGACTGAAGTTAGAGAACCTTTCTTTAATTTTGATCAATTGGATCAATCTATTAATCAAATGGAGTCTGTAATGAAAGGTAAGCCTGTAAAAGCAGACTCTTTTATTGCTGTTGGTGGTTGGCCGCAAAATGACCAAGCACTTTATCGTAAAATGATTGCCCCGTACCAGGCAAAAATTAATAACAATAAGGTCATCATTGTTATTACTGACACATCCTCTGAACAATTAGCTATGTTGGAAGATAATCTTGTTCATATCAATATTGGTCAAGCCCCATATGAAATGGGAAGACTAGCCATTTTGACACTGTATAAAATTGTAACAGAACAAAAATATGAGAAAACAATTTACACACCTATCACAGTTTGCACACCAGAGAACGTTGATACATGTACCAAGATTACGGGATTGTAATCATATTTAAACAGTCTGGTATAAAAGCTAACGAATAACTATGCCACTACAATTATTTGAACACCTCAGAGGTAATGCCAAAAAGCTTAGGCAACAAATACAACTAATGCTGGCAGTTACTGGGGCAGTGTTTCCAATCATGCCTGAGATAAAGCGCAGATTAGCGACGCGCTGCAGCCCCTGTTGTCAGCAACCAATACGGTTTATGGGCATAGTGAAACGACCAACAAACTTACGGCTCACAACCTAAAGCTAGAAATGATAATAAGAATAATGGCTTAATCAATACTATGAAGGAGTTAATTTAAGATACTGAAATATTGCGTTAAAAAAATTAACAGAAGGGCTAAGGTAGCTTGCTGACTACAAAAAGCTAGCACGATAACTATCACATCAAACAGCGCATATTTTCGCGCTGTTATTTACATAATAAAGAGTCACTCTTAGTTGTTCGGGCTTGTTCAACACTTGGTTGCAGGACGCGGCTTCGCGCGGTCTATCCTTAGTTAATTGCTATTTAGGTATACCTTTTCTTCTAGGGTTTAAGAACCAAGCTGCAATTGAGTCAATAAACCGCCAAACATCATTATATTCAGGTTTTAGATAATTTTCAGACAAGGGATCTTCACCCATTTTTTCAAAAATTTCGACCAGCCAACTAGGTCCATGCCCCGAGGCAGATAATCCCATTAACCATGATTCTAACTCACCATTAGGAACAACAAATAAACCATAATCTGCTAGTTTATCAAAAAAGTTTTGCAATGCTTCTTGATCATCTTCTGAGAGAATTTTAATTCCACCATCTCGTTTCATGTTTTTCCCTGATTCTTCAAACTTTTGCTTCAAAGCTTGTCTTAAAGAAGCTAGCGGCGCTCTTTCTAACTCTGGTATAGAGCCACTATCAAGGAACCCTGTCCACACTGTTCCACCGTCTTTAAGAACATCTATATCAACTATTCCTGCAACAGGTATTCCTAACTCACGCAATGGTTTAATTATTGTTTTAACAGTTTGCTTATTTTGGGCATGAAGGAATAGGCAATTAGGTATTCCTCTCTGATCAGAACTTTTTAAAAGGCGATCATTGATTTCCTGATAAAATGCACGATCAGCATCTGATTCTGTAACAATAACAAACTCATAAAACAGTCCACTTAAAACGCCAGTTGAACGTAGCAAAGGATTTCTCATGAGTTTCAAAATATCTTCATTAGGAAGGATTCTAGCAGTAGCTACATCATTCCTATAAGTTAACCGAACAATATTTACGGGTGCACCTGATTGAATACATCCCATTACAAAGTTGGGGCTATGAGTTGCTACAAAGAGCCTTTTATCCGTCCCAGACATTATTTGAGAGACTTCCTTTCCTAGCTTAAAGGAAAGCGATGGATGCAAAAAAGCTTCAGGTTCATCCATTAATAATACCGAAGGATCACCTGCAATCATTTCAGTTACCATACCAGTAAAAGCTTTTACACCATCACTAGCTAGAGATATAGGTAGAGCTTTAGCATGAAAATCAACGGCCTCCTGATGAATTCCTCTTTCTTCCATAGTATCTTTAGGAGGAACTTTTGAAAGGCGAAGGTTCAGTTGACCTAGATTTGTAGGATCTATAACTAAATATTGCCCAAAAGCTTCATGAATTATTCGACTAACTTCTTGTCTTTTATCATCATCCCTAAATAGAACTTGAAAACTTGAGTGTGGTGGTTGTTGTAGATCTCCTGCACCCTGCTGATTAACTAGATTAATCCTATTACTGCCATTAAGAATTAAGGTGTTGTACGAAAGAAACCATGAACAAGTATGTGATGGGTGCACATTTGGAGTTAGTAAAGCTTGTCTAAACAGTGTTTCTTGTACTTGATGCCTAGTTTGCCCTTTACCAACTAAAATATAATCAGGGTGAATAGCTTCACCGGGATTAGCTTTAAGAGTTAGTGATTTAATTTTAGCATCAAGAACCGATTCTTCAATTCCCTCTAAGTCAATATTTTCGATAATTACATTATTGGTGTTCTGATTACCGCTAGTGCAAAACTGTTGAATTTCAGATAATATTTTACTTTTACCCGAATTATTTGGGCCTACAAAAACAGTTATGGGCATGGCCTTTAATGTCTGATTGTCTAAACCTTCGGCACGCCCAAATTTTAATTTTATATCCTTTAACATTTAAAGACTCCATAGGGTTGTAGGCAACAAACGAGCCTGTAGAATTACTCGTTTTAAAATTCATTTTGATTAATGAACAAACAATATCTGAGTTTCTATTTTGACTCAATTATTTAGTGGTGTTTAGATTATTATTTAACATGCTGATGTATTGTTGTTTTTAGAGGGAGTATAAGGCGGGTTTGGTGAGTTATTGAGGTAAAAAGGGCTTATCCCTTCTTAGTGTATCGCGTGTTGCAGCTTTTCTATATTATGAACAAGACAGTACAGTTGCCACTGAGCATTAACTTTGACTTGGCCGCGTAAGGTCAATTTATTCATCTTTTTGTTGACCGTAATATTGCCAAACACAGGCTCAATACAACCCAGTCGCTTGCTATACTGCCGTAGCCCCATTGGGCTGTCTATTTTCACTTTCATCTTGTCGGTGTAACTCAGTTTTTTCCGTGAGTCATCATTTTTAAACACACCTGCCGACCCGTTTTTATCGGCGGTTTTCGCATACATTGCTGTTGCAACGGGCAGGATTTACAATCTTTTAAATAATAATGGACTAATAGGATAGAATTTGTAGGACATGTTTGTGATTAACAAGCAGAGTGCTAGCAAGCTTTGGGGCATAAATGATTTGCATACCTTGCTTGCAATTGGCGTGATTCGACTCTGAACTTGAGGACGTTAAAGAAAATAGTGTGAAGCTCACATGGATGTGAGCTTAGCTTTCGCGGTACAGGATGTACCATCGGAAGCGTTAGCATTTTCGAATAAGGCCGAAGCTGGTTTCAAATGAAGTTAAAAGCTTGTTCAATCCCCATGGCGACCTTTTCGCCGCTGTTGTTTTGTAAATAGCGAAAATGTTGCGGGGCGGCTGGGAGTTCCAAGAGGGAATAGCCGTTGATTTCCTCTTGGTCTGGTGTGGGCGAAGCACCACGACGTTTGTGGCCACAGGCCATATTACAAAATCATTTTAGGGCAAAGATGAGTTAGATTTTTGGCTTTTAAAGTACACATTCAACTCTGAATTTGAGGCCGTTGAAGACTCTTTATAACAGAATGCGTGAGCCTGACAGGACATCAGGCTAGTTTTCGCTGTACAGGTCGTTCTTTGCCTTCCATGCCACCACGACATTCGTGAATCCTTTCACATCAGATTCCCATCGCAAGCGTTAGCATTTTACTCTTTATGACAAGATGGGCCTAAGAAGGTTACAAATCAAAGTTAAAAGCCAAACTTATTTCCGTCGCAATTTTTTCGCAGCTGTTGTTTTTTTAGATAGCTAAAATGTTGCCGGAACGGCAGGGGCCCATTCTTTTATAAACAGCAAAGAGCGGATTGCTGTTGATCCCCTTTTGGTCGGTGCAGGGTGGAACCTTGCGATCTTAATTCAAACGAAGTTTGATAACTTGGTATGGGCGAAGCGCCCGACGTTAGTGGCCGCAGGCCATAAGTCAGAATAGATACCCATGACAAGCTATCGATTTTACAGATTCAGCAAGCTAAGCTTTCCATTATTATAAGCAGAAGTTACCATGGATGCGGGTTGTTTCCGTTTCTCTCAGGCTCTTTCAAATTACCCTGCGCAGGCATTCGACATTAAAGGATGAAATGATTCGACTCCAGACATCGAACACATTGAACAATCATCGATACGACATATCACGCAGCGGGGAATAGCCCTTCTACTTAATCAATAAGGTATCCCTATGACTAAGCAACTGTCCCAGCATACATCCGCAACTGTCGAGACAGTTGACGATCTTGCTAAGTTGGCCAATTACTCTTTGATGGACACGCTTAATAGTGATCCTAACGCAACAACAAATGGCGACGACCATAGAGCACGACAAGTGTTTTCGGGGCACTATGTCCCTGTTAAGCCGACGCCTATTGAAAACCCTGAGTACGTAGCACACAGCCAACGCTTTTTTAGTGAGTTGGGTTTTGCAGACAGCATGGCGCAGTCTGCCGATTTTATTAGCTTGTTCTCTGGCGATATTTCGCAGGTTCCAGAGCCGATGAGCAAGGTCGGTTGGGCGTGTGGCTATGCACTGTCAATCTTCGGCACCGAATACATCCAGCAATGTCCGTTCAGAACGGGCAATGGCTACGGCGATGGTCGTGCGGTTTCGGTGCTTGAGGCTTTCATCAAAGGCAAACGTTGGGAAATGCAGCTTAAAGGGGGAGGCCGCACGCCATATTGTCGCGGCGCTGATGGTCGTGCTGTGTTGCGATCCAGTGTGCGGGAGTTCCTCGCACAGGAACACATGCACGCGCTTGGTGTGCCAACGTCACGTTCGCTAAGTTTGTATGTGTCTAAAACTGAAACAGTCCAGCGACCGTGGTATTCCGAGGGCTCTAACTCACAAGATCCTGACCAAATGATCACCGAGGCTGTGGCTATCTCAACTCGTGTGGCACCCTCGTTCATTCGGGTCGGCCAGCTTGAGCTATTTGGTCGCCGCGCTCGCAAGCAAGAACACCCACAAGCGATGGCAGAGCTTGAACAACTGATGCTGCATTTAGTTGATCGAGAATACGCTGATGTTATCGACCCGCAACTCACCAATGCCGAAAAGGTATTGGTGCTGGCGGGCGAGTTCCGAAGTCGGCTAACTTCACTGGTGTCGAACTGGATCCGTGTCGGCTACTGTCAGGGCAACTTCAACAGCGATAACTGTGCCGCAGGTGGCTTTACACTGGATTATGGTCCATTCGGATTTTGTGATGTGTTTAACCCGCAATATCAGCCTTGGACAGGTGGCGGACAGCACTTTGCATTTCTGAATCAAGGTGTCGCAGCGGAACGCAATTTCTTGATGTTTTGCACAGCATTAAGCCCATTACTGGCGTCTGAGCCAGATTATGTCGACCAGCTGCAACAGCTGGTCAATGGTTTTTCGGCCGAGATGCAAGCAAAAATGGAGCAGATGTGGGCCGCCAAACTTGGGCTTGGCACTTTTAACGCGGCGCTATTTGATGAACTTGAAACGCTCATGCTGCAAACCCCTGTGGATTACACTCTGTTTTTCCGCGAGCTTTCGGCGTTACCGGATGATATTGGCTCACTGAAAAAAAAAGTTTCTACCGAGACTTAGCACAAGCCCCCGCAGGACTTGAGCAGCGCTGGTCAGCTTGGTTGACACAATGGCAATTTCTGCTCGACAGTACTGTGGTCGACAGCTCTGAGGTTGGCAGTACAGGTGACACAAATACGCAGGCGCGCAGTCGTGATGAGATTTCTGCACAGATGAAGGCTGTTAACCCTAAATATACCTTGCGCGAGTGGTTGCTAGTGCCTGCTTATCAGCAAGCCAGCGTCGGTAATTATGCACTGGTTAGAGAATTGCAGGCTGTTATGACCCAGCCTTACGCAGAGCAGTCCCAGCAAGTTGAGGACAAATACTATCGAACCAAGGCATCTGAATTCTTTGGTGTTGGTGGGTGCTCGCATTTGAGCTGTTCATCGTGATTTTTTTAGGCTATTGTCACCGCCTGTCTAAATGATTCTATTTACATAGGCTGGCTGGCAATGATTTGAGCAGTAACAGGGTTTGTTGTTGGTCCCATTTTCGGTCGTGCTCGGCAGTTGGCTATTTCTGTCTGGCAAAATCAAGCGTCACTAGGTTAGTGGCCACAGGTTATAAAAAAAAGGGCCTCTATCAATAGAGGCCCTACAATCTTAATAAGATTAAAAGTGATACCTTTACCCAGTATTTATCCCCATTCCCATAGCAAATAAACACTGAGTAAAGTTACATATGCATTGTGTAGACATTTGATTGAAACCTCAAAGTATGCAATCAAACAATGCTAACGTGTTGTATCAAAAGTGGATTAACGTCATGAGTTAATGGATCATTCTTAACAGGGGATCTCATTGACGTCATTCAGTAAATTCAGTGTGCTTAATCGCTGCGATTGTGGCAATCAATAAAGTCCAAACTGCGACACATTGTCGCAGGCATTGTCTATTAATCCTCCTATGCATAGGTATTAGCCTGGTGTATGCAATGAAATGTAAGATATTTATCATCACGATTTAATCCTTCAGTATCGAAACAATGCCTCTGAGAATCATCAAAATAATCTTGCTATCAAAAATGGAAAAGTCTGCGGCGATATTTACTAAATAAGCACTACATATTGTAAGGATATTGGCATACATTGGTTGCACGATTATGAGTCGTTAGTCATGACATTGAATCAATAAGTGTTGATTGAGTGCCATGTTTAATAACGCTTTGGGGATACATCGCTTATGAAAATAGCATTATTTATACCTTGTTTAGTCAACCAAATGATGCCAGAAGTGGCTATCGCAACCCTGACATTATTAGAAAAATTGGGTCATGAGGTTTTTTTCCCTGCAGGACAAACCTGTTGTGGACAGCCAATGACAAACTCAGGTTGTTTTGACGAAGCTAAAAATACTACCCTTAAATTACTCAATGCCTTCAAAGGGGTTGAGTGCGACGCCATTGTTTGTCCTGCAGCCAGTTGCTTAGTCGCTGCGAAAGAAAACTTCCATGAGTTTGATGGCAGCAAAGAAGCTCAAGATGTGATTAATAAGCTTTATGAGTTGACCGAATTTCTACATGACGTTGCTCCGATTAAATCCTTTAAACGCCCTGTGGCAGCTAAAATAAGTCTGCAAATGAGCTGTCATGGTATTCGCATGCTTAATTTAGCTACGCCCACGGAAGAAATGGGCAAACAACGCTTTAACAAAGTAGAAGCGGTACTGGGCAACATTGCCGGGCTTGAAATTGTCTACCCAGCACGTATTGATGAGTGTTGCGGCTTTGGTGGTACGTTTGCGGTTGATGAAGGTGCTGTGTCAGCCAAAATGGGCAAAGATAAAGCTCAAGCGCACGCTGCAACCGGTGCTAAATATGCAGTAGGGTTTGATCCCTCATGTTTATTGCATTTAGATGGCATGATCCGCCGCCAACAATTACCGATAGAAACCCGTCACATTGCCCAAATCATTAATGACGCACTTTAGGAGCCACTATGTCCGAACTATATACCGCATCGGGTTCTAAGGTGCATGCCCATAAAGCTGATATTTTTTGTCGCGATGAAACTCGAGTTGATTGGCATTCTAAAGCCCTGTGGGCATTACGTGAAAAACGTGATCGTGCCGCGGGCAGTTTACCTGAATGGGAGCAACTAAGGCTGCTAGGCTCACAGCTTAAACTGCACACCTTGAGCCATTTAGCGCAGTACCTTGAACAATTTGAACAACAATGCATTAGTAATGGTATTAAAGTGCATTGGGCTAAAGATGCCCAGCAACATAATGAAATTGTCCACGGTATTTTAGCTCAACATCAGGTTAAGAAGCTGGTTAAGTCTAAGTCGATGTTAACTGAAGAATGCCATATGAATCCGTATCTAGAACGTCACGGCATTGAAGTGGTTGATACCGATTTAGGTGAACGGATTATACAGCTAGCGCATATGCCACCATCGCATATTGTGGTGCCGGCCATTCACATGAAAAAAGAAGAAGTGGGTGAGTTATTTCACCAACAATTAGGCACTAAGGCTGGTGAGTCGGATCCCTTATATTTAACCCGTGCTGCTCGTGCGCATTTGAGAGAGAAATTCCTCAGTGCCGATGCGGCCATGACGGGGGTGAATATGGCAATTGCCGATCAAGGCGCTATTGTGGTGTGCACCAACGAAGGTAACGCTGATATGGGCGCTAACTTACCTAAGCTGCAATTGCACTCAATGGGCATTGATAAAGTACTGCCTGATATGGATTCTGCAGGGGTGTTATTGCGCACCTTAGCCCGAAATGCCACCGGGCAACCAATCACCACTTATTCTTCATTTTATCGCGGTCCGCAAGATGGCGGCGAGATGCATGTGATTATTGTTGATAATGGCCGTACTGAGATGATGAAGGATAAAATTTTAGCCGAATCGCTAAAGTGTATCCGTTGTGGCGGCTGTTTAAATACTTGTCCGGTATATCGCCGTTCAGGTGGGTATAGCTATAACTATACGATTCCTGGTCCTATTGGCATTGCTGTGGGGGCTAAGCATGATGATACCAACTCTATCCCTTGGGCATGTACTTTGTGCGGTAGTTGTACCTATGTGTGTCCAACAATGGTGCCATTAGATAAGATTATTGCTCATCATCGTCGTTTAAAAGCCGAGGCTAAGACCTTGCCTTACGGAAAAGGTGGCTATATGCCGTTAGTGGGGCGCTTTATGGCCAGTGAAACCTTAATGAATACCTCTATGTCGGCAGCAAGGTTAGCCTTACGGGTGTTACCGGGGAGTTTACTTAAGCCATTTAGTGGTGCATGGGGTAAGTATCGCGAATTACCAGTGGCACCAGAATCAAGCTTTGCTAGCTGGTATAACAAGAATCGGAGACGTTAATATGTCGAGTAAACAAACCATTTTATCAGCATTATCAGAGTCGGCATTGGATAATCATGCCATGCCTGAGATCGATGTTGTGGCAAATAATGATGATCTTGTCGGCCAGTTTAATGCCAGTTTACAGTCTGTTGCAGCTACGCTTCACACTGACGGCGGTTTAGCCTCGCTCCAGCAAGCTGTAGATGATCTGATAAAGCAAAATATGCAGGTGATATCATTAATTGAGGGTATTAAAGGTAATCGTTCAGTGCCAACAACTGCGCATCTTTTAGCGGATATTGATTATGCTGTGATTCCAGGCGATCTCGGTGTGGCCGAAAACGGTGCGATTTGGGTTAATCAACCGAGTCATAGAGTGACGCCGTTTATTTGCGAAAACCTGATCTTGGCATTATCCAAAGACAATATTGTCGCCAATATGCATCAAGCCGTTAAACAGGTATCGCTGCAACAAGGTGATTTAGGATTATTTATATCGGGTCCGTCTAAAACGGCTGATATTGAGCAAGCATTAGTGGTGGGCGCTCATGGTGCCTGTAGCTTAAATGTGTATTTGTATTAATTTATATGAGCCAAGAGTCGTGAGTAATGTTTAACTCATGACTCATTAACACTAGCTTGCCGTGATGCCATTGACTAAGTCAGTGACATCACTGTAACTGTTTGTCAGATTGAATCGATATCATCAAGCCATTGCAACAGCAAAAACCGCAACTCAAATCAGTAAAAATAGCCATCCACTGCCTTATAAAAGCGTTCAATCATTCCAAGTAGTTAAACCCAAGTACAGCTTAAAAATAGTCGAAAATACTCGCGGCTCGCTGCTGCAGAAACTCAATAAACAATTTTACCTTTAATGGCTGTTGTCGGCGTTGATGATACAAGATGCTGATACGGCGATGCTCGCCGGCCCATTGTGGTAATACTGTGATCAGCTCACCGTGTAAAAGCTGTTGTTTAACGAATAACTCAGGTCCGTATAAAATCCCGCCATCACCGACGGCTGCCCGCACTGCGCCGTGTAAATCACCTAAAGTTAACTTTGCTGGTCCATCGTAATAATATTGCTCACCGTCGCAATGTTTTAAGCTCCAGTTAAACAATGGCCATACTTTAATTAATTGGTAATCAACCAGCTGCTGCGGATGCTGTAGTTCAATCAGTTGCTTGGCATAAGTTGGCGATGCGTAGAGTCCGTAGTTCAACACCCCTAATGATGTTGACACCCAAGATGAGTCTGGTTGCGCACCACCTACTATCGCGACGTCGACACCTTCATCGATTAAATCAATGGTGCTGTTATTTTGGGTGATATGCAGTTGAATGTGCGGATGTTGTTTTGAAAAGTCATTAATCGCTTCAATTAAGATCATCGAGGTAATAGAGACGGGTGTTGATATCCGCAAAGTGCTTTGGGGTTCATTGAGGGCTTGGCCACAAATCGTATCGAACTGTGCCACCACATGATGATAACGGTCGAATAACGCTCCGCCTTCTTCTGTTAATCGCAGCTTACGTGTGCTGCGCATAATTAACTGAGTATTGAGGCTCTGTTCTAGTTTACTGATTTTGCGACTAACGGTGGCAATAGGTAACTGTAATTCTTGCGCAGCAGACGAAAACCCTCCGGCATTGACCACGTGAACAAATAGATGGATCAATTCAAGATGACAGGCTAAATGTTGGCTCATTAAGAAACCCTTATTTTATTATTCGACTTATCCATTGTTTGCTCAACACTGAGTAAAACGGACAGTTGGGTGAGCATCTGGGCATCATATTGATATCAGTAATGCCATTTTGGCTAATATTAGCATGGGCTGACTTAAGGCATTACCGACTGATTGCATAAATTAGTGATAGGTAACACTTTAGGAGGGGATTTTATTTATTGTCGACAAAAAGTCTATTTTGGGGTTGTTATACGCCTTAAAGGTGCTATATTGTCGACAACTTGTTTTGAGTTATCCCATTTTATATTCAAGGTATGAGCATGATCCAGCCGATTACTTCAGCAGATAAGACCTTTATAGCCCTAAGAGACGATATCGTCGAAGGTCGTATTGCAGCGGGTTCTAAGTTGAGTGAAACTGAATTGTCGACAAAGTATGCCGTCAGCCGTGCGGTGATCCGTGAAGCCATTAACCGCTTAGAGTCGTGCCATATTGTTGAGCGTAAAGCGAACGTCGGTGCCAGAGTCGTAGCCTTGTCACCTCAGGGACTTATCGAATTATACCAAGTGCGTGAATCACTTGAAGGAATGGCAGCACGGTTAGCGGCAAAGAACATGACCGACGATGAAATAGCCGATTTAAACCAGTTATTGCAATCTCACTTTGACGAGGTCAAAGGTGGCGAGTCTTATTATCAAGAAGCTGGCGATGTTGATTTTCATTACCGCATCATCTTAGGCAGTAAAAATAAACACCTAATTTCAATGCTATTTGATGGCATTTATCACTTGGTGCGCATGTATCGAGTGCAACTTGGCATGGCGGGTCCGCGTGTAACGACTGCTTATGATGAACACAAACATATTGTTCAGGCCATTTTAAATCGTGACGCAGAATTAGCCGAAATGCTGATGCGCCGCCATATTTTGTATTCTAAAAATAGTATCGAACATAAATTATCGTAACGACTATTCTGTAGCGTTTCGCGTTTACAGTATTAATTGCAGAGAGGGAAATATCATGAGTGCAGGTAAAAAATTTCGTCAAGCATTAGCCAATAACAAACCACTGCAAATAGTGGGTGCCATTAATGCTTATTCAGCAATGATGGCTAAGCAAATTGGCCATCAAGCCATTTACTTATCCGGTGGTGGCGTGGCTAACGCCTCTTATGGTTTACCAGATTTAGGCATGACATCATTAAATGATGTGTTGGTTGATGTGCAACGTATTACATCTGCTTGTGATTTACCTTTGCTGGTGGACATTGATACTGGTTGGGGCGGGGCATTTAATATTGCCAAAACTATTCGTGATATGGAAAAAGCGGGCGCAGCCGCTGTGCACATGGAAGACCAAGTAGCGCAAAAGCGTTGTGGCCATCGTCCTAATAAAGAAATTGTCCCAGTAGAAGAAATGGTTGACCGCATTAAAGCGGCTGTTGATGCCCGCACAGATCCTGACTTTTTCATTATGGCGCGCACAGACTCATTTGCTCAAGAAGGCCTTGAAGCAGCAATTGAACGTGCTAAAGCCTATGTTGCAGCGGGTGCCGACGGTATTTTTGCTGAGGCAATTAAAACCGAAGAGCATTATCGTGCTTTTGCAGCAGCACTTGATGTGCCTATTTTGGCTAACATTACCGAGTTTGGCCAAACTGAACTGTGGAATAAGCAGCAATTAGGCGAGTGGGGCGCATCTATGGTGTTGTACCCATTGAGCGCATTCCGTGCGATGAATAAAGCAGCCGAAAATGTCTACAACGCTATTTTAGTTGATGGCGACCAAAAAGCGGTGGTTGATACCATGCAAACGCGAATGGATTTGTATGACTATTTAGGCTACCACGATTATGAACAAAAATTAGACAGCCTATTTGCCGAAGGCAAAAACAAATAGCCAGCCACTCTTAGAGTGTGGACTGCTTTTATAATCAAAATAAAAATACCCTACAATCGCGATTAAGTACTGCTCAATCGCGACAAGCATAATAAGGAAGAGATCATGGTTGACAAGAAATTATCAGGCGCAGGATTACGCGGTCAGAGTGCTGGCGAAACTAAATTATGTACTGTGGGTAAATCAGGTTCAGGTCTGACTTATTGCGGTTACGATGTATCAGATTTAGCCGATAATGCGACCTTTGAAGAAGTCGCATATTTGTTATTTAATGGTGAATTGCCGACTCAAGCACAATTAAGTGCTTATAAAGCCGAATTGAAAGCGCAGCGTGATTTACCCGCCGCCCTTAAAGCCGTATTAAAACTGATCCCTGCTGATGCACATCCAATGGACGTGATGCGTACAGGTTGCTCGTTTTTAGGTAACCTTGAACCAGAAGTTGATTTTACTCAGCAACATAAGGCCTCGAACCGCTTGCTTGCCGCGTTCCCAGCTATCATGTGTTATTGGTACCGTTACAGCCATGACGGTGTTGAAATTGATTGCACTACAGATGAAGACTCTCTTGGTGGCCATTTCCTTAAGTTACTTCGTGGTGAAACGCCGTCAGAGCAACATCGCCGTGTAATGGATGTATCGTTGATTCTTTATGCAGAGCATGAGTTTAACGCATCTACCTTTACTGCGCGCGTATGTGCATCAACCTTATCAGATATGTATTCGTGTGTGACTGGCGCGATTGGTTCATTACGCGGTCCGCTGCACGGTGGTGCGAACGAAGCGGCGATGGAGATGATCCAAAAATTTAGCTCGCCTGCCGATGCTAAAGTGCAAATGGCCTTGATGCTTGAACGCAAAGAAAAAATCATGGGCTTTGGTCATGCTATTTATAGCGTGTCAGATCCACGTAATGTGATCATTAAAGCATGGTCTGAAAAATTGGCTCATGAAAACGGTGATACATCTTTATATGACATTTCTGTCGCCTGTGAAGAGTTTATGTGGGACACCAAAAAGCTATTTTGTAATGCCGATTTCTTCCATGCCTCTGCTTATCATTTTATGGGTATTCCAACTAAGTTATTTACGCCAATCTTTGTTTGTTCACGTCTAACAGGTTGGGCGGCACATGTAATGGAACAGCGTTCGAACAATCGCATTATTCGTCCAAGTGCTGATTATGTTGGTAGTGAGCCACGTAAAGTGGTTGCTATCAGCCAACGTTAATCTGATTAGCCGAGTATCAATATGATGGCTCGGCTTTTTTCAATTAACGCATATCAAATGCGGTGATGTCTTAACTTAGCTGATATCAACAACCGCTCACCGATCACCAAATTTACTGTGGGTCTTACTATGAATACTGATTATCGTAAACCTTTACCCGGCACAACTTTAGACTACTTTGATACCGAAGAAGCCGTTGATGCCATAGAGGCGGGCGCTTATGCCAAACTGCCTTATTGTTCTCGCGTGTTTGCCGAGAACTTAGTGCGTCGCTGTGCGCCAGAGACGTTGACTGATTCGTTAAAACAGCTGATTGAGCGTAAAAATGACCTCGACTTTCCGTGGTATCCCGCTCGCGTGGTGTGTCACGATATTTTAGGGCAAACCGCTTTAGTTGATTTAGCCGGTTTACGTGATGCCATTGCTGAAAAAGGCGGTGACCCATCAAAGGTTAACCCTGTTGTACCGACTCAATTGATTGTCGATCATTCGTTAGCGGTAGAACATGCCGGCTTTGATAAAGACGCATTTGAGAAAAACCGTTCAATTGAAGACCGTCGTAATGAAGACCGTTTTCATTTTATCAACTGGACTAAAACGGCGTTTAAAAATGTTGATGTTATCCAACCGGGTAACGGCATCATGCATCAAATTAACTTAGAACGTATGTCGCCAGTGGTGCATGCTCAAAATGGTGTGGCGTTCCCTGATACCCTAGTCGGCACCGATAGCCATACACCTCATGTAGATGCGTTAGGTGTTATAGCCATTGGCGTAGGTGGTTTAGAAGCGGAAAGCGTGATGCTCGGCCGCGCATCTTACATGCGTTTACCGGAAATTGTTGGTGTTGAAATTACCGGTAAACCACAACCTGGCATTACCGCTACCGATATTGTATTAGCTTTAACCGAATACTTACGGGCGCAAAAAGTCGTGTCATCGTATCTTGAGTTTTATGGTGAAGGTACCACCCATTTAACCTTGGGCGATCGCGCCACCATTACCAACATGACACCTGAATACGGCGCCACCGCGGCGATGTTTTATATCGATAAGCAAACCATTGATTATTTGACATTAACCGGTCGTGAAGACGCACAAGTTAAATTAGTCGAAACCTACGCCAAACAAGCCGGCTTATGGGCTGATACCTTAACGAATGCTGTGTATGAGCGTGTTCTGCACTTTGATTTGTCATCGGTTGGCCGTAATATTGCCGGTCCTTCAAATCCGCATTCTCGGGTTCCAACCTCTGAGCTTGCTGCTCGCGGCATTAGCGGCGTAGTTGAAAACGAGCCAGGTAAAATGCCCGATGGTGCCGTGATTATTGCCGCCATTACTAGCTGTACTAACACCAGCAACCCTCGCAATATGATTGCCGCGGGGTTATTAGCACGAAATGCCAATGCACGTGGTTTATTACGTAAACCTTGGGTGAAATCATCGCTTGCGCCTGGCTCTAAAGCGGTGCAGTTATATTTAGAAGAAGCGGGCTTGTTACCTGAGCTGGAAAACTTAGGCTTTGGTATTGTTGGCTTTGCCTGTACCACCTGTAATGGCATGAGTGGCGCACTCGATCCGATTATTCAACAAGAAGTGATTGATCGTGATTTATACGCAACGGCAGTGTTATCGGGTAATCGCAATTTCGATGGACGTATTCACCCATACGCTAAACAAGCATTTTTAGCCTCACCGCCATTAGTGATAGCTTACGCGATTGCCGGTACCATTCGTTTTGATATTGAAAAAGATATCTTAGGTATTGATAACCAAGGTCAAGCGGTCACATTAAAAGACATTTGGCCTACCGACGAAGAAATCGATGCGGTTGTTAAATCTAGCGTTAAACCTGAACAGTTCCGTAAAGTGTACGAGCCGATGTTTGACATCAAAGTAGAATATGGCAGTCACGTTAATCCACAATATGAATGGCGTCCACAAAGCACTTATATTCGTCGTCCACCTTATTGGGATGGAGCCTTAGCGGGTGAGCGTTCGATGCAAGGTATGCGCGCATTAGCGGTATTGGGCGACAACATCACTACAGATCATTTATCGCCATCAAACGCAATTATGCTCGACAGTGCGGCAGGGGCGTATTTACATAAAATGGGTTTACCGGAAGAAGACTTTAACTCTTATGCCACTCACAGAGGCGATCACTTAACGGCGCAGCGTGCGACATTTGCCAATCCAAAACTGTTTAACGAAATGGTGCAGGAAAACGGCAAAGTGAAACAAGGATCGCTGGCGCGTTTAGAGCCAGAAGGCCAAGTCACTCGCATGTGGGAAGCCATTGAAACCTATATGGAGCGTAAACAGCCACTGATTATCATTGCTGGTGCTGATTATGGTCAAGGGTCATCTCGTGACTGGGCAGCAAAAGGCGTGCGCCTTGCGGGTGTTGAAGTGATTGTTGCTGAAGGTTTTGAGCGTATTCACCGTACCAACTTAGTCGGTATGGGCGTGTTACCGCTTGAATTCACAGCAGGTCATAACCGTCATACTTATCAGATTGATGGCACAGAAACCTATGATGTGGTTGGCGAGCGTAAGCCTGGTGCTATGTTAGATGTGATCATGACGCGTAAAAACGGTGAGCAAGTGACGATTGCGGTGAAGTGTCGTGTCGACACGGCTGAAGAACTGTCGATTTATGAAGCGGTGTATTACAACGTTTTGCGCAAGACTTTTTAGCCAATGAAGTGGCTAACTAGCCTCATATTCGTCTAGCTTAATCGGTAGTTTATAACGCATAAGCTACCGATTTTTATGTTTTATAATAGGATGAAGTTATGGCACATTTACCACAAATAAAGATCCCCGCAACCTATATGCGTGGCGGCACCAGTAAAGGGGTGTTTTTTCAGCTTAACTGACTTGCCAGCAGCGGCCCAAGTAGCGGGTGCAGCGCGTGATGCATTGTTGCTGCGCGTGATTGGCAGCCCTGATCCTTACGGTAAACAAACCGATGGTATGGGCGGTGCAACCTCTAGCACTAGTAAAACGGTAATCTTATCTAAAAGTACTCAAGCCGATCACGATGTTGATTATCTATTTGGCCAAGTGGCTATTGATAAACCGTTTGTCGATTGGAGTGGTAACTGCGGTAATTTAACCGCAGCAGTTGGCTCATTTGCTATCAGCAACGGTTTAATTGATCCCAGCCGCGTGCCACACAATGGCACTGCTGTTGTGCGGATTTGGCAAGCCAATATTCATAAAACCATTATTGCCCATGTGCCGATAACCAATGGTGAAGTTCAGGAAACGGGCGATTTTGAACTGGACGGAGTGACATTTCCTGCCGCTGAAGTTCAAGTTGAGTTTTTAGACCCCGCAGATGGTGAAGGCGCTATGTTCCCAACGGGTAATGTGGTCGATGAACTTGAGGTACCTGGTGTGGGAACGTTTAAAGCCACCATGATTAATGCCGGTATTCCTACCATTTTCATCAATGCTGCTGACATTAATTATCTTGGCACTGAGCTACAAGATGACATTAATAATGATGATAAAGCCTTAGCCATGTTTGAAACTATTCGAGCTTATGGTGCTGTTAAAATGGGGTTAATTAACCATATTGAAGAAGCCGCTGCTCGTCAACATACCCCCAAAGTCGCCTTTGTTGCACCGCATGCTGAGTATGTTTCTTCCAGCGGTAAAACCGTGACCACAGATGATATTGATTTAGTTGTACGTGCGTTGTCTATGGGGAAATTACATCACGCTATGATGGGCACTGCTGCTGTTGCAATTGGCACGGCTGCGGCAATTCCTGGCACCTTAGTTAATTTAGCTGCTGGTGGTGGCGAAAGAACCGCAGTCCGTTTTGGTCACCCTTCAGGCACGCTCAGAGTCGGGGCACAAGCGCAGTTGCTTGATGGGCAATGGCAGGTTAAAAAAGCCATAATGAGCCGCAGTGCTCGAGTATTAATGGAAGGTAATGTAAGAATACCGCAATAGCCAATATGACTATGTTTTGTGTCAAATAGAAAAAGCCTTGGCCATGCCAAGGTTTTTTTTGTCGATAATTTAGCCTGTAAGATTAATCTAATATCGTTTACAGACATAAAAATTTAACAATTAAATTATAGACTTAATATGTTACTTTGTTATCGGTATAAAATGTGATGACCGTCAAAAACGCTTGATCCTACAGTTAAAGTAGTATGTTATATGCTGAATTTACGACAACAATAAGTATTGTTAGCCTGACTAGATACTATTTTGGCGCCGTGAATTAACAAGATTCAGACTTCGATTACTCGTCAACATCTGAATAACTTTTGGGTTAGGTTATAAAATATTAAGCCTGATGGATATTACAGTTCACGTATGATCGTGAAGCGCATTGCATAGATGTTATCTTGTGGTGTATCGAAAAAGAAGGAAACAAATATGGTTGAACACATTACAGGCATGCTGGCATTAATCGGTGTGTTGTCGCTTTTGTGTCAATGGATAGGTTGGAAATTACGTCTGCCAGCAATTTTACCACTGTTGTTGTGTGGTCTATTACTTGGGCCCGGATTAGGCATATTAGATCCAGATGAGATTTTTGGCGATTTATTGTTTCCTATCATTTCCCTCGGTGTTGCTGTCATCTTGTTTGAAGGTGCATTAACACTTAACTTTAAAGAAATTAAAGAACACGGACGAATGGTGACGCATCTTGTGACCATTGGCGCTTTCATTACTTGGGCGTGTATTGCCCCTGCAGCCCATTATCTGCTTGGTTTTGATTGGGCAATTGCCATGTTGTTTGGTGCATTGGTGGTCGTAACAGGACCAACCGTTATTGTGCCTATGTTGCGTACCGTGCAACCCAAATCCAATTTGGCCAGCATTTTGCGTTGGGAAGGTATTGTTATTGATCCCATTGGCGCTCTATTGGCCGTACTGGTGTTTGAGTATATTGCCGTGGCTGCCGATCCCACCACTCATGTATTAAATGCCTTAGGCCTGACCTTACTCCTTGGTTTTGGTTTAGGCGCAGCAGCAGGGTATTTAACCGGTCTGGCGATACGTAAGAACTTGTTTCCACATTATTTACGTAATACCGCAGTACTCACCATTATGCTGGGTATCTTTGTTGGTTCAAATATTATTCAGGAAGAGTCTGGTCTATTAACTGTGACCGTAATGGGTATTTGGCTCGCCAATATGCGCGGGGTCGATATTGCTGACATTCTCGAATTTAAAGAGACCCTTACAGTACTGTTAATTTCGGCATTATTTATCCTACTGGCGGCGCGTCTTGATTCTGGTGCTATGCTCGACCTTGGTTTCGGTGGCCTTGGCGTGTTGTTGGTGGTGATGTTTATTGCACGGCCATTGAGTATATGGGTTTCAGGTTTAGGCACGAATTTATCATCTAATGACAAGTGGTTTTTAAGCTGGGTTGCCCCTCGCGGTATCGTTGCGGCAGCAATTTCATCCTTGTTTGCGATAAAATTAGAGTCAGTGGGTTTAGAAGGGGCCAGTTCAATCGTGCCGCTAGTGTTCTTAATCATTATCGGCACTGTGGTTATTCAGAGTTTAACCGCGGGCCGTTGGGCTAAGTTTTTAGGGGTAAAAGAAGGTTCTAACCAAGGGTTATTAATCTTTGGTGCATCTAAGTTTTCCCGTGAATTGGCATCAATTTTAATGTCTAAAAATATCAAAGTTATTTTAGCTGATAACAACTGGGATAGTATTCGCCAAGCTCGAATGGAAAACATTCCAGTGTATTTTGGTAATCCGGCATCGGAGCATGCTTCAAATTACATGGATTTAAGCGGTATTGGCCGAGTATTAGTGATGTCACCATATCGTCAGTTAAATCCTTTAGTGACATTTCATTTTCAAGATTTAATGGGCACTGAAAAAGTATATGGTTTAAACAATGCCGACAGCGCCAGTGCGCGTCATCAACTATCTGAATCTTATCTAAAGCGTTTATGTTTATTTGGTGAGAATATTTCTTACGCTAAAATTGCTACGTTAATGGCAAAAGGTGCGGTACTCAAAATTACCAACATTACTGAAAACTTTACCTTTGAGCATTTTAAAAAACGCTATGGTGAAACCGCTTTGCCGCTGGTTTATTTAACCAAAGAAGGTAAGGTTAAAGTGCTATCAGGTGTTGAAGCTATTGTGTTGCCAGTGGGCATAGAGCTTATTAGTTTATTACCACAAGAGGCGCAAGATCAGGCGGTTATTCAACGAGCATTAGACGATGAAGCTGATCGCCAAGCGAAAGCTCTAGCAGAGGCAGAAGCCAAAGCAGCAGCTGAAGCAAGAGCTATTCGAGAAGCGCAAGAAGCTGAGCAACGTGCCATTGAAAAAGCCCGCCGTAAAGAGGAAGAACTTGCACTGTTTGAAGAACAGGAAAAAGCGCGCTTATTAGCCGAGGAGGAGGCCACACTGATTAAGCAAGAAACCTCTGAATTGGCGAAAGAGCTGGCTGCAAATGAGAAAGCCAAAGCTGCCATGGCATCGGCCTCAACAGACAAAGAGCCGCAATCGACTGACACTATGTCTGAAGAAAAATCAGATCCTAAAACTCTTTAAGCCTCAGCGTTATTTGAGTCGTCATTGAGTTAATCGTAAATACGAAAAAAGGCTTAGCAATTAAATGCTAAGCCTTTTTATTGTCTACTGAGTGATACAGGCTAATGTCGATAGAGGCCTGTTAACTCAATCCACTATTGAGCAAGAGTGTCTAGCACAACTTGGTGATGATCTTTGGTTTTAAACTTATTGAGTAAATGGCTAATTTTGCCATCAGTACCAACGATAAAACTCAAACGGTGAATACCGTCATAAATTTTACCCATAAATTGTTTTTCTCCCCATACTCCGAAGGCATCGGCAACGGCATGGTCTTCATCACTTAGCAGAGCAAAGTTGAGCGCTTGCTTTTCAGCAAATTTGGCCAGTTTCGCCACAGGATCAGGACTAATACCAAAAACAGTTATATTTAAGCCATCAAGTTGTGCTTTGATATCGCGCAGACCTTGAGCTTGTACTGTGCAACCTGGCGTTGCCGCTTTAGGATAGAAATAGACTAAGACAGGGCCTTTGGTGAGTGTGTCTTGCAAAGAAATGGTTTCGCCAGCTTGATTTTGTAATGAAAAATTTGGTGCTGTATCACCAACTTGTAGTGTGTTCATCATGTTTCCTTTAGCGGATAAAAGTGAGCTTATTACGTCAATGTTAGTAACAAAGTTCACTACTATCTGATGTGAATATTGGATTAAGGTGCAGCAATGCCCTGCATACGCTTAATGCTGCACTCTAACGACATCGATTCTGCCAGTTCATGAATACCCTGTTCAAGTTTTAATAGGTCGACTTTTTCTGGAATATTAATGGCTAATAAAATCGACTGGGTTTTAAGACTATCGTTATCATCAGCGTGGGAGCGGACGGCCGCTAAATCGAGGCCTCTTTCTGCTAAAAACTGAGTAATACTCTTCATGGTTCCACGTTGGTCTTCGCCATTAAAAATGACTTCAATACGTGAGACAAAGTTTTTCGGCGTATGTTTTGATGTTCGTTTCATGACGGTCATGAGTTCAAGTTCAACACTCAATGCCGGTAACAAGCTTTCAATTTTTGTTATCGCTGTCCAAGAGCCCGATATCATCATAATTAGGGTAAATTCATTACCAAATAATGCCATACGACTATCTACAATATCACATTCACTTGCTAAACGTGCTAGGCGACTCACTAACCCCGGACGGTCTGCGCCCATTGCCGTAACGACCAGGTAATTGGTCATGGATTTTCCTCACTTGTCGATATCTTTGAGCGAAAACTTACGCTAAGCATGTAAGTTTTGGTGCGGGTGTTTATGTTATCATTTTTCATTAAAACACCTCAATATACTAACCTATATCACTCACATAAATATGATTATTTTTTAGCGCAATGGCTCTAAAGATGCTAGGTTACGTGCATTAAATAGCATAAATGACTTATTTCAGTTTATGGTTACCGAAGAGCTTGTCATTAGTGGTTGGCATCAGTAACATAGCGAATCCTGAAACCGTGGGGAAGATAGATGATAAACGGAAGCATCGTAGCCTTAATCACTCCAATGAACAGTGATGGCACAGTAGATTATGCAAGTCTTGAACGACTTGTTGAGTTTCATATTGAACAAGGTACTGATGCCATTGTCGCGGTCGGTACTACAGGTGAGTCAGCAACATTGCCTATGGCAGAGCACGCCGCTGTTGTCAGCCAAACTGTTAAGTTTGCCGCAGGTCGTATCGCCGTTATTGGTGGTAATGGCGCCAATGCAACGGCTGA
This sequence comes from Shewanella vesiculosa, assembly GCF_021560015.1. Lineage (NCBI taxonomy): Bacteria > Pseudomonadati > Pseudomonadota > Gammaproteobacteria > Alteromonadales > Shewanellaceae > Shewanella > Shewanella vesiculosa. The sequence goes on from NZ_CP073588.1 coordinate 971,420, forward strand.
AGCCATTGACTTAACCAAAGCCATGCAAAAATCTGGTGTTGTCGCCATGTTGGGTGTCACGCCTTATTATAACAAGCCAACGCCTAAGGGCTTAATTGCCCATTATACGGCCGTTGCGGCAAGTACTGATATTCCTCAAATTCTGTATAACGTACCAGGTCGAACTGCAGTTGATATGAAGCCTGAAACTGTGGCTGAGTTATCAAGTGTCAGTAACATTATTGGTGTAAAAGAAGCCACTGGTGACTTGAGCCGTGTGGCACGTTTACGTGAATTGTGTGGTGATGACTTTTTACTTTATAGCGGCGATGATGCCACTGCCCGCGAGTTTTTATTGTTGGGTGGTAATGGTGTGATTTCCGTAGCAAATAATATTGTTCCACATGCGTTTAAAGCCATGTGTGATGCTGCGTTAGCCAAAAATACACAATTAGCTGAATCAATCGATAAACCACTCATGGGCATCTATAGCTCGTTATTTTGTGAAGCCAACCCTATCCCAGTGAAATGGGCTGTTCATAGAATGGGTTTGATTGCTAATGGCCACATTCGTTTACCTTTAACTGAACTTTCTGAGCAGTTTCATGGTCTGTTAATAGAAACAATGAAACAAGCTCATATTGAGGTAAAATAAATTCATGTTAAAGAAAGTCACTCCGTTACTCCTTGTTGCAGCTGTTTCAGCTTGCTCTACGCCATTAGACCGCCGTCAGGCAAATGGTAATGATGATTTCATTAATGCTGAAACTGCACCATTATTGACTATCCCACAAGGGCTAAATACGCCAACTTATAGCAAGGAATATGATATTCCTGCGGTAAGTAACAAGGTCAATAAACAACTCGTTGGTAAAAATCTTGATATTCGTGCGCCATTACAAGTGTTACCTATGGCCGAAGGTACTCATATCGAAGAAAGCAGTGACAATATTCGTGTTGTGATTGAATCGATTGAAAGCACCACAGATTTAAAACAAGAAATTTATGACGTCATCAACGGTTATCTAGCGAAGAGCAATATCCCTGTTCGTAGTGAAGATATGAATGCCGGTTTTATTGAAACAGATTGGATTGAAAATGATGAAATCATTGAATCTAATTGGTGGAGCAGTGACAAAGTGTATCAACTGCGTCAGCGTTACCGTTTTCAAATAGATGTAAAACCCCACGGTCGTTCAGGTACTGTGGCGATAGATTTAATTGAACACCAAGAGTTCTATGACGACAAAGATCAGCAAATCTTATTAAGCGGTGAAGATAAGCGTCGTTATACCACTGACATGCTTAATAATGCTATTGCTTACATGAGCATCAAACGTGATCAAGCGATTCGTGCTGCACGAATTGAGCAAAGCCTTGGGATTAAGGTCGACTTAGTCACAAATGCTGATGAAGCGGCTTATTGGTTAGCTGACGCAAGTTACAAGTCAGTATGGGATCGTTTGCGTTTAGTATTACCGGAAATGGGTTTTGATGTTGTTGATACCGATAACAGCCAAGGTTTGTTTTACATTAATCTAGAAGAAAGTGGTGGTTTCTGGAGCTCGTTGTGGAGCGAAGAGAAATTAACACTGAAAAAAGGCAATTATCGTTTATTGCTTAAAGAAACAGATGATGTCAATCAGACTAAAATTTTACTTCGTGATGCAGAAGACAAACCTCTTCCTGATGAGTCTATTACTGAAGTGTATAAAATTATCTCTGACTTAATGCAAGAAGACCGAAAAGTTCGTTAAGTTTCATGCATAGCTTGGACTAAAAAAAGAGACGCTTAAAGCGTCTCTTTTTTTTGCTCTTCACAAGCTCTCAATACCATTTTTTTGTCCAGGCGTTGGCAAGTTGTTAATTGTTGTTTTGACAAGGGCTATCCATTTAGCGCCACCAGTGTCAATATGTAGTAATGAAAACTTCATCGTATTTATTAAAAGCTGGTGTAGATTACCCTACAAGTTGGGACGAGTTTGTAGATTGGTTTCATGATGAACAATCTTGCATCAGCTACCTTTACGCACTTCGTTGGCCAAACGGATTCATTTGTCCAAGCTGTTCAAGCCATCAATCACCTTATCAGTTAAGTAATGGCAAGTTAAAATGTCATGCTTGTCGTTCTCAGTGTTCAGTAACATCAAGTACACTTTTTGACAAAACAAGAACCCCCATGAAAAGTTGGTTTGCTGCGGTCTGGTTCATTACAAATCAAAAAAATGGTGTCAGCGCTCTTGGAGTTCAAAGGTTATTAGGTCTTGGGAGTTATCAAACCGCTTGGTCATTAATGCACAAGTTAAGACATGCCATGGTTGATCCTCAAAGGGATAAACTGTCCGGCATCGTAGAGGTTGACGAAACACTAATAGGTGGCGTCGTTCAAAAATCATCTATTAAAAATCAACAGGGTAAGTGTAAAGCTGTCGTTTTGGTTGCTGTTGAGCTGCTATCACCCTCTGGATTTGGTCGGATACGTTTAAGACAAGTGGAAAGTGCAACTAAAGAACATATCCATCAATTTATTCAAGATGTAATTGAACCTGGTAGTACAATTTGTAGTGATGGATCTCAAGCATACAAACAAATAGACAAGAAAGGATATAAGCATAACCGAATAGTGCATTTAGGTTCATCTGTACCTGCACATGAAACAATGGCTGGGGTACATCGAATCTCATCATTATGTAAACGATGGCTTTTAGGTACATATCAAGGCGCGGTAAAGGCTAAGCAACTTGATTATTATTTAGATGAGTTTACATTTCGCTTCAACAGAAGAAAGTCAGATTCTCGGGGATTATTATTCTACAGGTTGCTTGAACAAGCTGTGCGTTCTAAGCCGATAACGTACCAATCAATTAAAAATCGATAACCACAATATATAGTGGTTGGTTGTGCTAAGTGGATAGCCCTTGTTTTGACAGTTAATTCAGCAAATTTGCAAATTTGAGCCCGATCACTGGCGTCATGATGTTAAGCAATTTGTCACAGCATGTGTCGACAATCAGGCTGTAATACTTTTTTTTACTCAAATACTGCCTAAAATATTCGTAAAGCGCTTAAACCTTGGTTAAAAAAGCCAATTAAGTGAATATGGAAAGGATATGATCTAATTGTTGGATATGTTCGTAATTTGTAAGCAAAAGTAAAACGACTTGATGTGGAATCATTGCTAAGTACAATCACATAAGCTCATTAATCCTATACATAATTCATTTAGCCTTTAATGGTTTTGGACTCAAAATGAAAAAGATAATCGTACTGATCGTCATAGTGCTAACGGCACTGTTGGCGTACAACTTAATGTCTCCTGAAGAAGCTATTGTTCAACGACCACGGCCTATACCTAATGTGGTGGTTGCTAAAGTGGCGATTATGCCTATTCGTGATGAAGTAGAAGCTTTGGGGACTGGTAAAGCGTACGAGTCTATTATCGTGACATCCAAAGTTACTGAAATTATCACTAAGATTGATTTTAATGACGGTGATTTGGTCGAAAAAGGTGCACTGCTCGTGCAGCTCAGAAACGAGGAACATAAAGCCAAGCTGGCCGTAACCGAAATCAAGCTAGTTGAAAATTTACGTGAATTAGATCGTATCCGCTCTTTGGTCACCAGTAAAACCATTGCCGAGTTAGAGCGTGACCGTTTACAAAGTTTAATTGATACCACTCGTGCAGAAGTGCAACAGGCAAAAGCGGCCCTAGAAGACCGTGCAATTAAAGCTCCATTTGCGGGTAAACTTGGTTTACGTCAAGTCAGTGTGGGCAGCTTAGTTACCCCAGGCGAGCAAATCAGTACTCTGGATGATGTGAGTAAAATTAAATTAGACTTTTCTGTACCAGAACGTTTCATTCAAGAATTACAGCCAGGTAAACTCGTTGAAGCTCGAGCTGTAGCTTACCCAGAGCAGATATTTAAAGGTGTTGTTACCTCAATAGACACCCGTGTTAATCCAGATACTCGCGCGGTAATCGTACGTGCTGTTATGCCATGATGATTATAAATTACTGCCCGGCATGTTAATGAAGGTGCGTTTAATTAAGCAAAGTCGTGAAGCATTATTGTTACCCGAAGCTGCTATTATCCCAATTCAAAACAAGCACTTTGTTTATTTCGTTAATGCAGAAAACAAAGTAGAACAAATTGAAGTAACTTTAGGTACACGTTCTCGAGGTTGGGTTGAAATAGCTAAAGGCCTTGACGTGGGCCAACAAATTATTATTCGTGGCATTCTCAAAGTTCGTCCTGGTGATACTGTTAAAGTGCAGCAAGCCGAAAACTTCACCTTCGCTCAAGTCGAAGGAATGGAGACATCGGCATGATATTAACTGACTTATCGGTTAAAAGGCCGGTCTTAGCATCTGTAATCAGTATTTTGCTTATTGTATTGGGTCTGGTGTCTTTTGGTAAATTACCGCTGCGTGAATATCCCAATATCGATCCACCGATTGTGTCGGTGGAAACCAGTTATCGTGGTGCCAGTGCATCGGTAGTCGAAAGCCGGATTACTCAGCTTATTGAAGATCAAATTAGTGGCGTAGAAGGCATTCGTCATATCAGCTCGTCCAGTAGTGATGGGCGCTCAAGTGTGACCATTGAGTTTGATATTAATCGTGATATTGAGGCCGCAACCAATGATGTGCGTGATCGCATTTCTGGTTTACTTGAAAGGCTACCTATAGAAGCGGACGCCCCATCGATTTATAAAGCGAACGGCGGCGATGAAGTGATCATGTGGCTCAATTTGGTATCAGACCAAATGGATATTTTACAGCTCACTGATTATGCCAACCGTTATCTAGTGGATCGTTTTTCGGTGATTGATGGCGTATCAACACTGCGCTTAGGTGGCGGTAAGGTATATGCCTTACGGATCTGGATTGACCGTCAGGCATTAGCCTCGCGTAACTTAACCGTATCAGACGTTGAAGCAGCATTGCGGGCAGAAAACGTAGAATTACCCGCCGGTTCAATTGAATCAAAAGAACGTATTTTTACCGTGCGTTTAGACAGAGTATTCAAAACCGCAGAAGATTTTTCAAACTTGGTGATAACCCAAGGTAAGGATGGCTACTTAGTTAAACTTGGCGATGTAGCTAAGGTTGATATTGGTTCTGAAGAAGAACGGATTATGTTCCGGGGCAATAAAGAAGCAATGATTGGTTTAGGTGTCAGTAAGCAATCAACAGCCAATACTTTAGAAGTGGCGCGAGCGGCCAATGCCTTGGTCGATAAATTAAATCCAACCCTGCCAGCAGGGATGCACATTAAACGCTCCTACGACAGTTCAGTGTTCATTGAAGCTTCCATCGATGAGGTGTATCAAACCCTCTTTATCGCCATGGTGTTAGTTATTGTGGTGATTTATTTATTCTTAGGTTCGGTCAGGGCCATGCTTATTCCTGCCATTACAGTACCGGTATCTTTATTGGCTACCTTTATTGTGCTGTATGCCCTTGGTTATACCATCAATTTATTAACCTTACTGGCGATGATATTAGCGATTGGTATGGTGGTCGATGATGCCATCGTCATGCTGGAAAATATTCACAGGCGTATTGAAGATGGCGATTCACCATTGAAAGCCGCTTTTTTGGGCGCTCGTGAAGTTGCTTTTGCTGTGGTGGCGACAACTTTGGTGCTGGTTGCTGTGTTTATGCCGATTACCTTCCTCGAGGGCGATTTAGGCAAGCTGTTTAAAGAGTTTGCGGTCACCATGAGTGCTGCGGTGATTTTTTCCAGTGTTGTTGCATTAACACTGACGCCGATGATGTGTTCTAAGTTACTTAAACCGGCCGATCAAGATCCGTGGTTAGTTAAACAAGTTGATAAGATGATGAATATTTTATCTGGCTGGTATTTGACCACCCTGAAAATAGGCATGAAAAGCCCTGTTCTAGTATCGCTGGTTGTATTAATTGCCTTTGCATTTAGTGGTTTTTTACTCAATAAAGTGCCACAAGAGTTCGCGCCGCAAGAAGACCGTGGTTCCATGTTCTTAATGGTAAATGGTCCGCAAGGGGCGAGCTTTGAATATATTGAAAAATATATGGATGAAGTAGAAGGACGCTTAATGCCATTGGTTGAAAGCGGTGAAATTAAGCGTTTATTGATCCGTGCTCCGCGTGGGTTTGGAGGCTCCTCTGATTTCTCCAATGGTATGGCGATTATTGTTCTTGAAGATTGGGCTGAACGTCGAAGTGCTAACGAGATCATTGTTGATATTCGCAGTCGTTTATCTGACTTAGCCGGTATAAGGGCGTTTCCTATCATGCGCCAAGCATTTGGCCGTGGTGTGGGGAAACCGGTGCAGTTTGTGATTGGTGGCCCTAGCTATGAAGAACTGGCTCAGTGGCGCGATATCATGATAGAAAAAGCCAAAGAAAATCATAAGCTCATTGGCTTAGATCATGATTATCAAGAGACTAAACCACAGTTGCGGGTAGTGATTGATCGTGAACGAGCAGCAGACTTAGGTGTGTCAATTTCTCATATTGGTAGAACACTCGAGTCGATGTTAGGTTCTCGTTTAGTGACCACCTTTATGCGCGATGGTGAAGAGTACGATGTTATTGTAGAAGGTAATCGTGAGAATCAAAGCACGGCTACCGATATGGAAAATATCTACGTGCGTTCAGATCGTTCTCAAGAATTGATCCCTTTATCTAATTTAGTTTCAATTGAAGAGTTCGCTGATGCCAGTTCGTTGAACCGTTATAATCGAATGCGATCAATTACCTTAGAAGCTAATTTGGCAGAAGATTATAGTTTAGGGGAAGCGTTAGACTACCTGAATGATTTGGCTGCAACCTATTTGCCTGCCGAAGCGGTCATAAGTTACAAAGGTCCATCACTTGACTACCAAGATTCTGGTAGCTCAATGAACTTTGTCTTTTTATTGGCGTTAGGGATTGTATTTTTGGTTTTGGCGGCTCAATTTGAGAGCTTTATTCATCCCATGGTCATTATGTTAACCGTGCCACTAGCCACCTTAGGTGCACTCGTGGGGCTTTGGTTAACAGGTCAAAGTCTGAATATATACAGCCAAATTGGTATTATTATGTTGATAGGATTAGCGGCTAAAAATGGTATTTTGATCGTTGAGTTTTCAAATCAGCTGCGCGATCGCGGAGTTGAATTTCAACAAGCCATTTTACAAGCATCAACACAACGACTCCGACCTATCCTAATGACAGGTATCACGACAGCAGCAGGTGCGATTCCGTTAGTGATGGCGTCTGGAGCCGGTGCTGAAACTCGCTTTGTTATTGGTGTTGTTGTGTTATCGGGGATTTTATTAGCAACATTCTTTACCTTGATTGTCATCCCGGTTGCATACAGCTTATTTGCCCGTAACAGTAGCTCTCCTGAAGCGGTGGCCAAACAGTTGGAAATCGAATTACAAGACGATTGATCCTAGTTTGACACGATAATAAGCACAACCAAAAGCCAGTCATTTTCATGACTGGCTTTTTGTTTACTCATCTCAGAATAATCTAGTCTATTGTAAGTTGATTCAAGGTGGTTGGCAGTGCAAGCTACTGTTTTAAAAGTGTTTTAATACTAACTTGAGGTGGCTTATTGTATTAGGTTACATTGGCTGGCGTGAACAGTTCAGTACACCTTGCCAGCATGAATATCCGCGCGGCTATAGATTAAACCCAAGTGAAGTAATATGTTGAGTTTAACAATCTGTTCATCCTAACGCGGTCAAATATTGACTATTTGCCACGAAGAATAAGGCAGCTTGCGGTGGCTGTGGCCAATAGTTTACCGTCTTCGGTGGTTAAGGTTGCTTCTGCAATGCCCAGAGATGTAGACAAGTTCATTACGCTACCTTTAGCCAATAAGCGTTGCTTTTGAGGCACAGGGCGGACCATTTTAATATTTAAATCTATGGTTGAATAACCGACACCTGCGGGTAATGCAGAGTGCACAGCACATGCTGTAGCTGAATCAAGAACCGTTGCAGCAAAACCCCCATGCACGCCGCCCATTGGGTTGAGATGGCGCTCATCAGCGAAAGCTTCAAAAGTGACACTGCCTTCGCTTACCGCAATCGCGTTCATTGGCATAGTTTGGGTGATTGAAGGGGCAGGGATGTCGCCATTAAGCATGGCTTGCATCAATTGTAATCCAGTAAGGTGTTTCATCTTAGTCCTTTAGTTATCTGAATAATTTATTACTATAAAAAAGGGTAAAGCTTACGCTTTACCCTTTTTATTTTTAGGTTTTAAACCTAGCAGCTAAGCTGCTTTCTCTTGCTTAGCTTTTGGTGCAAGTTGTGCTTGAAGCTCATTGGTATCGAAGTCATCAACGTTAATTGATTTCAAACGTCCAATTTCAGCTCGTTCAAGTAAAGCGATTTCGCTGTCGCTTAACACACCAAGCGCTTTACCTTCTGCAGCAACTTTATCTAACCACATAAATGGTAGACGTTTACCAGCAGCTTTACAGACTTTGTCATAGAGTGGTTCTGCCGCTAGGATATCTTTGAACGTCTGTTCTTGGATACCGACTGGATTGAACTCAGAAGCAGTCCAGAACTGGCCTTTACCTAAACGGTCACGACTCGCACAAGGCGTTTGCATGATCTTAGCCACTTTATGATCTAACACATCACTAGGACGCTTAATTGGGCGACCGAATGGGAAGATTACCGCACGTAGTGCAATGCCTAAACCCATTGGGAAGTTGTTAAGCAAGTCATCTAATGAATCTTGTAACTTGTATAATGAATCTTCAACAGCCCATTGCACTAAAGGTAAATCTTCAGTTAAACGGCCATCGTCTTCATAACGCTTAAGCGTGGCAGAAGTTAGATACAATTGGCTCAGTAAATCACCTAAGCGGGCAGAAATACGTTCTTTGCGCTTTAGGTTGCCACCCAGTGTCGCCATGGCCAAATCAGATAATAGCGCTAAGTTTGCACTGAAACGGTTCATCTGTTGATAATAACGTTTTGTTTTATCTGAGTAAGGGCTATTGGTGAAGTAAGATGAGGTAACACCCATCCAGAAACTACGAATAAAGTTCGACGTTGCAAAACCAATATGACCAAAGATAGCTGAATCAAAGTTAGCTAAGCCACGGTTTGCATCAGTATCAAACGCTGATTCCATTTCGGCCAATACATATGGATGACAGCGGATAGCACCTTGTCCATAAATAATCATTGAACGCGTTAGAATGTTTGCACCTTCAACAGTAATGGCGATTGGAGCAGCTTGATAGCCACGACCTAAATAGTTATTTGGGCCAAGACAGACGCCTTTACCACCATGAATGTCCATTGCATCAATAATACATTTCTGCATTCTGTCGGTTAAGTGATACTTAACGATGGCAGAGATAACTGAAGGTTTTTCACCTAAATCGATGGCAGTTGTGGTTAAGGTTGCAACGGCATCCATTAAATATGCGTTACCGCCGATACGGGCCATTGGCTCTTCGATACCTTCTAATTTACCGATAGGTAATTTAAATTGGCGACGAATACGTGCATAAGCACCTGTCGCAACAGCGGCAGTTTTAACGCCACCGGCTGAGTTTGAAGGTAAGGTAATACCACGACCAACAGACAGACACTCAACCAACATTCTCCATCCTTGGCCGGCCATTTCTGGGCCACCAATAATGAAGCTTAATGGTACAAACACTTCGTTACCGCGTGTAGGACCATTTTGGAACATACAGTTCAATGGGAAGTGACGACGACCGGTTTCAACACCTGGAATGTCAGTTGGAATAAGGGCACAAGTAATGCCTAATTCTTCTTTATCACCTAGTAGGTGCTCAGGGTCGCGTAGTTTAAAGGCCAGGCCTAATACAGTCGCGACTGGTGCTAACGTAATATAACGTTTGTTCCATGTTAGCTTCATACCAAGCACTTCTTCGCCTTGGAATTCACCTTTACACACCACACCAAAGTCTGGAATTGAGCCAGCATCACTGCCTGCTTCAGGGCTAGTCAGTGCAAAACATGGCACGTCTATACCTTTAGCTAAACGAGGTAAATAGTGATCTTGCTGCTCTTTGGTACCATAGTGCTGTAAAAGCTCGCCAGGGCCTAATGAGTTAGGAACACCAACAGTAGAGGCTAATTCACTGCTGACGCCAGCAAGCTTTTGTAATACGCATGACTGGGCATAAGCTGAATATTCAAGACCACCAAATTTCTTCTTGATGATCATCGCGAAGAAGCCATGATCTTTTAAGAATTGCCAGATTTCTGGAGGCAAATCGCCTAATTGATGTGATACCTGATGTTGATTAGTCATTTTACAGACTTCTTCAACAGGACCATCTAGGAATGCTTGTTCATCGGCAGTTAAACGCGCTTTAGGATAGTTGTGTAATTTGCTCCAGTTAGGGTTACCGGCAAATAAATCAGCTTCCCACCACGTTGTACCTGCTTCAATGGCTTCTTTCTCTGTAGAAGACATTTCAGGCATGATACCGCGATACACTTTTAGCAGCGGACGACTGATAAAGTTTTGTCTGAATGATTTAATATTGAGTGGCAGCGCAATAACAAGGAATACAATCCATGTAATTACACCAATAATGTCCAAGGTGCTACCGACGACTAACACAATTGCCGCAGCAATCGTGGTTGATAATAGCGATACTCTTAAGTATGCCATAGCGCCGAGCACAAAGATCATCGCGATGATCCAAAGTAGGGTGGTCACTGTACTTCTCCTTAAAGCTATATGTAGGCAAAATAGCTTATTTATTGTTGATCTCATTCACAGGAATGATCGTGGTCGGACCTGTGTCACATAAAAGTTAACCTTATGCCGCCTCGATTACAAGCCTTTTTCAAACAATTGTTTAAATATTTGTGTGTCAGAAATATTCCACTCAATTGGCTTACTCGATACAATACGCTTATGAAAAGTGTTTAGCTCAATATAGCAACAGAAAAGGCAAGGCTAATGTGTGAATTACTGGCGATGAGCGCGAATGTGCCAACGGATATTGTTTTTAGTTTTACAGGCTTAGCTGAGCGTGGTGGAGTAACGGGTCCTCATGTTGATGGCTGGGGAATTACCTTTTATGAAGGTAAAGGAAACCGCACATTTAAAGACGCTTGTCCTAGTAGTCAATCACATATTGCACAGCTGATAAAGTCATATCCAATTAAAAGTGAAATTGTCATTAGTCATATTCGCCAAGCGAATCGAGGCTGCGTATCCTTAGTCAATACCCATCCTTTTAGTCGTGAGTTATGGGGCCGTTATTGGACTTATGCCCACAATGGCCAATTGACCGATTACCACTCAAGATTCATCGTTTCTCGATTTCAACCTGTAGGTGATACAGACAGTGAATTAGCTTTTTGCTGGATTTTAGAATCTGTGGTCAATAAGTTTGGTGAGCATGAGCCTGATAATCTCGATGATGTGTTTGATTATATCAGTCAACTTGCTGATGAAATAAGACAGTTAGGCGTGTTTAATATGTTGTTGAGTAATGGCATTGATTTGATGACATATTGTACCAACAACTTATGCCATATCACGCGCCGTGCACCGTTTGGAAAGGCAACTTTAATTGATACCGATGTGGTCATTGATTTTAGTCAAGAAACCACGCCAAACGACGTGGTAACCGTTATTGCAACTAGGCCACTGACCAATAACGAAAATTGGGTTGTGTTACAGCCAGGTGAGTGGAAGTTATTTAGAAAAGGTGAGTTAATCCTCCGCTAATTGCTTTATTTCATCTAATTCTGACTCTGTGATTTGAGCACTAGTTTCAGGGTCTGTATGCAGTTCATCTACCGCTGTTGAACTTTGCTTGTTAGGGCCATCAATGAGTGTCGGTGTCATAGGTGGTAGAGGTTGCTCAAATTGGTAGTTTGCTAGCTGAATATCCAGTTGTTTACTGCCTTTTGAGAAATGGCTTAACCTCACTGGCAGATACGCTAAAGTCGGTGCCATCCAGAAAAAGGTTTGTCTTTTAGTACTGTCGCGGACAACTTCAACTTTTACGGTATCGTAAGTACCGCTTTCTATCGTGACTTTTTCTTTACCTAAGACTCGAAATTGATAGTCGTCAATTTCTTTTTCTTTCACCATTTTATAATCTAGTGGTCGAATATTGGCCGCTAAATCCATTCTAAATTGTAATTGCACCATCAAAGGGTCAAATACTTTCTCTTGGTATGGCAGCTTTAATGCTTCTTGCTTGTAGATGGTGTGAATAAATTGTTGCCCTTTGACAAAGGCGGTTTGTTCAGTGTAATCACTACCAGTACCAGTGCGTTCTTGTATGTATCGAAATGGCACTAATTTACCGTTTTCTAGGGTAAATTCGCTTTTAAGGTGGCGTTGATCAGATAGCATTAATAAGCTGACATCGCTGTCGAAATGATAGCTGTAAAAACCGCTATCGGTTGCAGGTAAGCGATAATTTGCTACACCTAACTCGAAGCTACCATAAAACACCTTATAGCTAGCAGTATGGGCTGTTAAGGGTGATAAAATGGCTGCTTGTTCCATGTCACTTAATGCCGCAGCTGGATTAACTTGTTCAAATTTTTCTGTTATGACGGCGGTTTCTGACTGATGTAATCTAGGCGTGGTTTCGCTATCAGCAATAGGTTGTTGATTGTCAGTTGCGTGTGCGTGGATCACCGGGCTAATACACAAGATTAACGTGGATAAGCGAGTTAATTTATTGACCAAAGTATTGTTACCTTCAATTTTGATAATAGTTAATAGCTTGATATTAAAAGGGTAAAGTCATTACTAGGGTGGCGATATCAGGTTTCCATTGATATTGAGACAATGAAATCTTGCCTGCGTTCACTTCTATTCCATCTAATCTTAATAATTGTTGTTGAGTTTGAAAAGCATCAGTGTTGTTAGCAAACGAGATTTTACCCTGGCTATTAATCACTCGATGCCAAGGTAAGGTTAGATTCTGTGGTGCTAATTTTAACGCCCTAGAAACGTAACGTGCTCTGCCTGGTAATCCTGCAAAGTCAGCAACAACGCCATAAGGTAACACATTGCCTTTTGGGATAAGGTTAACAATAAACCAAATGCGCTCAATTGAAGATAGGGTAGACATTAGATCCCAAATAAACCCACTATAGATACAATAGTGATTAGATGTTGAATATTAGGCAAGGATAATAAAACATTTTCAAAAGTACAATCGTAATCAAGCTGATTACGATTGTAGTGTATTTTAGTTGGCGATTACCTTAGCTCACTTTTACAGTACGGTTAAGTAGATACACAAAAAGTGACTAATCGCACCGCCAAGAACAAATAAGTGCCATATAGCATGATTATATGGGATACGTTTACCTACATAAAATACCACGCCTAAACTATAAAATAAGCCGCCTGCGAATAATAAGCCCAAGCCTAAATCACTCATTTTAGTGTTTAAGTCGCTTATTATAGTGACACATAACCACCCCATGGATAAATACAGCAGCACACTAAAAGCTTTAAATCGGCCAATGAACAAGGTTTTAAATATAATTCCTCCTAGAGCTAATGTCCAAATAGCCACAAGGATAATCGTGGCCTGAGAACTTTGAAGGCTAATCAGCATCATTGGAGTGTAGGTGCCTGCTATGAGCGCATAAATGGCGCAATGATCAGCCATTTTAAAGCGTTTTCGCCACAGCGCGCTTTTACTTGAGTGATACAAGGTCGATGCTAAAAATAACGCAATAATACTGACCCCATAAATCGTTACACCTGTGATTTGTAGCAAGGTTAAATGATCTGGAGCTTTTATAAGCATCAGAATTAACCCAACAATACCTGCTATCACGCCAAGCGCATGCGATAATGCATTGGCTTGTTCTTCCCTATGGCCGTAATCTGAGCCAGAAGAAACGGTAGATGTTTGCTCTGATGTCGAGATGTTTGATAGTGAATTCATAATATCCTGTGAATAACGCTAAAAGGATTTTGAGCAAATTGAGTTTATCAGCCCTAATATTAAATAGCTATATTTAGGTGAACACGTGTAAGCTGAAATTTAAGTCTCATACATCATGGCGTAGATCGTCTTTTTACGCTTTATTGGGTTAAGCTTTATTAATCTCATTGAGGGGTTAACCGCATAAATAAGGTGCTATTCAATAAGGCGGTTGACGTTATACTTAGGCAATCATTATTGGCAGATTAGACTTTATGTTTAAAAATAACCAACAATCCCATTCGAGTATTTCAGCATCAACTCGCCACCACTCGCGTTGGGGAAATAAATCATTACCGCAAGCAGATGCTGTTAGTATTGATTTTGACAAAAACGTGACACCTTTTGTAGAGTCAGAAGATGATGTTGTGGATGAACATGAGTTACAACAGCATCGCCAGCAAGTCGCTGATGATATTCAACTGCAGTTAACGGGTGTAACAAGTTCAGTCAATCGCAACGAACCTTTGTTACAGCCTGATGAGCCAAATGCTAATGCCTTGCAACGGGCTTTGGCTGTTGTGAGTAGGAGTCCTTATCTTGCTTTACTCGTGGTATTTGTCCACCTGCTTGTGATTACATTAGTGGTGTTATTTGGACGAGTTGATATTAGTGGAATGTCAGATATTCCCGTGACTGAACCGGCGACAAAATCGTTACCCGCCTTAAAAAGTTATCTTATTACCCAAGCAGAATACGATAAATTAGTTGAGCGAGCACAAGCCAATGCCGCGAGCCAGGTGACACAACCCAATGCTGGGATAGCTGCAGAAATGGATCAATCCGAGGTTACGCCCGTATCAGAAGTTGAGCCAATAACGACACAATGAGTACCTTAGTGTACTCATTGTTTATCATTAATGTCTGATAGTGAAACGATTGTCTGCGAGGCTATTGTTAGTGAGATTATTGTTAGTGAGATTATTGCAGTAAGACAGACACAAGTTTATGCCTCATTATGATGTCTTAAGCGATTATCCATTATCGACCAACACAACACGCACAATAGACCGCTTAAAAGGCCAACAAGATGTGATTCAGTGGCAACCCGTGCATTGATTAATTGAGTCACGCTGTCACTGGCACCAAATACTTGCTCATAACCGACTTTTAACATGACTCCTATCACGAGTAAGTATCCCGACTTGTAGCCTTTACGTATATCCATCACAGCACCAAATACAAATAATCCGTGCAATACGCCACTTAGACCCACATAGGCCTTTAAGGTAGGGTAGAACAGGTATAAACCTATGCCTTCAAATAAACATAAGCTTAAAAACAGTAGCAACAACTTGCCTGAATGATTTTTGTAATGCACTTCATGTAAAAAAACAATTACCCAAAATCCAGCTAAATTCATTAGCAAATGCCATAAATTGGTATGCAACAGGTTTCCAGTGACTAAGCGCCAAACCTGACCACTGGCAATTAAGTCATACTGATAGCTAAAATACTGATCAATAGGTAAAAATGCAGGAGAGGGAATATCTGCTGCAAACAGAGCAATACAAATAAGACTGATCACCACAAGAAAATGATACAGACCAATTGTGTTTGAATTATGTTTTAGCAAAATATCCTCTATATACTTCTGTTCACGGCTAATTAAGCCGATTTAGCTCAACACGGAATTAACTGTAGACTAAAAAGACTTCACTAGGCTAATAGTGTGTTTTCATATTGATTAAGCAATCTTAAAGAAATAAAAATCAGATGGTTAACTTTACACTACTGGCTAAATATCAATAATAGGCTTATAGCTTACTGTTTAACGAGTCCATCACGACTTGACTGTTTTGTAAATAATCATCTAAACCACGTTGACGAAGTACACAAGCAGGGCAATCGCCACATCCTTTGCCTACAATTCCGTTATAGCAAGTTAAGGTTTGATGTTGCACTAAAGCCAATTGGTGATATTTGTCTGCCAATGCCCATGTTTCTGCTTTATTGAGCCACATTAAAGGTGTAATAATTTTCAGGGGTTTATCCATGCCTAATGCTAATGAATGTTGCATAGATTGCACAAACTCATTGCGGCAATCTGGATAACCAGAAAAATCGGTTTCACATACGCCAGTAATAATGTCATTACAGCCCAATTGATACGCGTAAATTCCTGCTAAGGTTAAAAATAAAATGTTACGGCCAGGAACAAAAGTATTTGGTAAACCATTGTTCATCAATTCATGTGAAACCGGAATTGCATCACGCGTTAGCGCCGAAATAGCTAATTCGTTTAATAAGCTAGTATCCATGACTTTATGACTGGCTAATTTCAACTCAATTGCCAATGATTTTGCCACTTCTATTTCTTGTCTATGACGTTGGCCATAATCAAAGGTGATCCCATGTACTTCATCGTACTGTGATAATGCTTGGATAAGACAAGTGGTTGAATCTTGACCACCACTGAAAACAACAAGGGCTTTAGTCGGTGTGTTTAGCTTTGTATCTGACATGGATATACTCTTAACGTACTGAACTGACTTGCAAGATCGGGGTGATCAACGCCCAGTGGTTCAGGTAAATAGAATGGATATTTTACCTAAGGCAGGCTCAACTGCAAAGCCATAGCGGTAAATACTTGCAGCTAATGGCAAAATACTCTATAAATGCCGGCCCGTAATTCGTCAGCCGGTTACTGCTGGTCACTACAAGTAAGGTAAACAATGAAATATCCCGTTAACGAAGTATTTGAAACCATACAAGGCGAGGGCACATATACTGGTGTTCCTGCGCTGTTCGTTCGCTTGCAGGGTTGCCCTGTTGGGTGTTCATGGTGCGATACCAAGCAAACGTGGGATGTGTTACCTGAGAATAACGTGACCGCAGAGCAAGTGATTCAGGTCGATGGCACCATAGGACGTTGGGCTGATCATAATGGTCACACATTACTGCAAGCATTTCGGGACAAAGGTTTTACCGCAAAACATATCGTGTTAACTGGTGGTGAGCCGTGTTTGTATGACCTAACGGAATTAACTAACGATTTTGTTGAGGCGGGTTATCAGATCCAGATTGAGACCAGTGGTACGTTTGAAGTGAAATGTCATCCTGATGTGTGGGTGACGGTATCACCTAAAATTAATATGAAAGGTGGCTACAAGGTACTTGATCAAGCCTTAAATCGTGCTAACGAAATTAAACATCCTATTGCGACAGAACGGCATATTGAAGAATTAGATGAGCTGTTACAACACATAGATATCAGTGCCAAAACGATTTGTTTACAACCTATTAGTCAAAAGGCGCGGGCAACCGATCTTGCAATGAAAGTGTGTATTGCGCGTAATTGGCGTTTGTCGATTCAAACTCACAAATATTTGAATATCGACTAATGTGTATTTAGCAACGTTTCCCCTTGATGCTGAGCCAATAATGAAAGCCGTTGAATCCAGATCCAACGGCTTTTTTTAATGTTTAGTTAACTGATTAAACCACAAACATTAAAGGCAGACAGTTTCTCGCGATAGTGCTGAAAACAACCGATATTATTTTCGATCCACTCGGGGTTGTAGTAGGTATCGAGATAACGTTCACCAGCATCACAAATTAACGTCACAATTGAACCTGTTTGGCCTGCATGTCGCATCTGTGTTGCCAGCAATAACGCCCCATACAAGTTTGTGCCAGTGGACGCGCCCGTTTTACGACCAATTAATTGTTCTAGCCATTGAATGGTTGCGATTGACGCAGCATCGGGGATTTTAATCATGCTATCAACCACCCCTGCAATAAACGATGGTTCAACCCGAGGTCGGCCAATACCTTCAATTTTACTGTATTTATCACTCACTATCGTGGCATCACCACTGTGAAAATAATCATAAAAGACTGAGTTTTCTGGGTCAACGACGCACAGTTGGGTTTTTTGTTGTTGATAGCGAATATAGCGACCAATAGTGGCACTAGTGCCGCCAGTTCCTGGACTCATCACAATCCAACTTGGGATTGGATGTGGTTCGCGTTCCATTTGGTTAAAAATAGAATCAGCAATATTGTTGTTACCCCGCCAATCTGTTGCACGTTCAGCATAAGTGAATTGGTCCATGTAGTGACCTGTTAACTCAGCAGCCAATCTTTCTGATTCTGCATACATCTGACTGCCATTATCAACAAAGTGACATTTAGCCCCATAAAATTCAATTTGTTCAATTTTCTTTTTAGCGGTGTTTTTAGGCATTACCGCAATAAAAGGTAAACCGAGTAATCGAGCGAAATAGGCTTCTGAAACGGCAGTGCTGCCAGAGGATGACTCAATGATTGGGGTATCTTTTTTTATCCAGCCATTACAAAGGGCATATAAAAATAATGATCGAGCCAAACGGTGCTTTAAGCTGCCGGTAGGATGTGTACTTTCATCTTTTAGATAAATGTCTATTCCATCAAGTTGTGGCAAGTCTAATTTGATTAGATGTGTATCAGCAGAACGTTGATAATCGGCTTCTATTTTTGCAATGGCCTGATTGACCCAAGATGATGACATGCAATAATACTCGTTATTCCAAAAAGGAATAAATAATAACTAAAATACAAAGTTAAGAGTAGTGTTTATCGACCTATATAGGTATTTATTGTTCAATAATGGCAGTAAAGGATGAAATAGAGCAGATAAAGACAAAATA
Organism: Shewanella vesiculosa; assembly: GCF_021560015.1. Lineage (NCBI taxonomy): Bacteria > Pseudomonadati > Pseudomonadota > Gammaproteobacteria > Alteromonadales > Shewanellaceae > Shewanella > Shewanella vesiculosa. The sequence goes on from NZ_CP073588.1 coordinate 989,991, forward strand.
CCGTAAATAATGGCATCAATAATGTTGACCGGCTAAATAGGCAATTAACAGCAGCAGAAAAGATTAAGCAAAAAATAGTACCGTTAGGGGGTAAAACTTGTCGTGTAGGAATTGAAAAAATCGATGCTTGATAACGAGGAATTGTGGACAGATATTTAGCTAGTATCACGATATAAATTGATAAAACAAAATGTAAAATGGTGGAGGGAGAAGGATTCGAACCTTCGAAGGCTGAGCCGTCAGATTTACAGTCTGATCCCTTTGGCCACTCGGGAACCCCTCCACAGCAAGATAATATGAATAAAAGAAAGATGGTGGAGGGAGAAGGATTCGAACCTTCGAAGGCTGAGCCGTCAGATTTACAGTCTGATCCCTTTGGCCACTCGGGAACCCCTCCACATATTTTCTTTTTTTCTTACTCTCTTTTTACATTCTAACGCTTTACAACTTTAACGCTTCACAACAAACACTTTATAACAACGCAAATGGTGGAGGGAGAAGGATTCGAACCTTCGAAGGCTGAGCCGTCAGATTTACAGTCTGATCCCTTTGGCCACTCGGGAACCCCTCCTCAATTGCGGTCGCCATAGTAGTCAGAAACCTTTTGTATGTAAAGTGTAAAGTTGAATAAATTACTAAAGTTTATGACTGTTTGGTCGATAAAATAGCATCGAGCAGTAGTTGTGATGTTTTTATATGCAAATTGAGTCAACATTAGTCAATGAATTACAAATAGGGAACCGATTAAACGTCGCGATTGAGCATAATCGTCGCGGTGAATTTGGCTTGCTATTGGCTATGCTGTCTGTAGATGCTCGTGATATGGCACAGTTTCAATTAGAAACTGACACTGATAACACACAAAAGTTACGCAACAAATTTTCTGTACCGCAACCGCAGTTATTAGTTGATGATATTTCTGTCCATCCAGACACCTTTGATCACGCGATGATATTTCAGCAACAAGGTGCCAGACAGTTTCAACTGCAACAAGCATTAACACCTGAAGCTCTGGTCATTAGAGGGTCGCAATCTGATGCTATGGTCGAAGTATTAAGTAACTGTGATTACCTCACTAAAAATAAAGCGATTAATGCCTACCAGCAACATACTCCCATAGAAGACATGCATTTTTTAGATCAACTCAGCACGCAGCGTAAGATATCAAACACGTTAGCACTTCAGCTAGCATAAGCCTGTAATGCGGTGATCTTGTTTAGATTAAGTGAATACTTTTAGGATTTGTGAGCATGGCAAATAAATGGCTGCTTGATCTACGTTATATTGATAAGTGACCGTTAAATTAACTAGTGGGTGAAGTCATGATTAAACAAATTAAACAGCAGCAAGGCCTTGTAAGCGATAGTTGCACAGAATGCGGAAGTTACGTCGATATTGGTGCCGTAGTTGAGGCAGAAGATACATTATTGGTGCTTAGTTTTGCTGGTGACGATGCATTGTCACAAGCTCAAGCGATGCAGGAAATTGCTCAGCAACGTTTTGCTGATACAAAAGCTGTCATTATTGATGCCGATAATACCATTGAACTCAAGCTTGATTTCGCTTTTAGTGTAGAGAAAATGATTTTTCAACTTGAAAATCAACTGTAGATCTTTCTGCAGTTTAATGAAAAGAAATATTGGTTATATGTTTGTTGTTAAAGATTTTTATTCGAGTATACCTCGCGTAATATTAATCCTAGTAAAGCGTAACAATGTATTACCAAAGGATTGCTGTTTTTAAGTATCGCGTGTAATCTGCGTTACTTAACTAAAGACATAGTAGCTTTTGCTAATGTAACTTTATGATGCCTTTAACGCGAGTTTTGCTCTCTAAGTATTGCTGTAACATGTTGACTCACACTCTGAATACCAAAACCAATAATGATAGGTATTTTGAGTTACAAACGTTATAGATTTAGGAAATGAAACCATTTTTTTCGGGATGTAAATGAGTCGAAGAGAACACCAGCACTTATTGGAATTAATTGTAAATTCCAGTGCAAAACAACAAGGTGATTTCACCAAAACCGCAGAGCTGGTTTGTCAATTGCTGCGGGATTATTTTAAAGCATCATTTGTGTCTGTTTGGTCATTACGACATAAAAATAATGATGGCTTGCTGGTTGATGAACGCCTTATTTCTGAGCATGCATTGGTTGCAAGTGATGTGGACCAGACGCTGGTGTATACCTCCCATTTGAAACAAATGACCATTGATCCACAGTACATCAACGAATTACGTTGTCATCGCTACATATTATCTACCGACAATGCTCATATTAACCTCGTCGACACTTTTTCTGATTACTACCAACACCACAATATTGTTACCAGTATTGATATTGCCATCCGAATTAATGGTCATATCGAGGGCGTATTATCGGTGGAAAGTTGCCAACAGATTCAATGGGGTAAATTAGACATTCAGCTTGCAATCCAATGTGCAGATCAGCTGGCGTTAGCCTTGTCTACACGTTATACCTATGACAGTAATGAACAAATTCATTTGTTACGCAATGCCACAGAGCAATCAGAACATGTTGTTATGCTGGTCAATATCGATAGTCGTATTATTGAGTATGTGAATAGTGCTCATCAAAAAATGACTGGATTGCTTCGCAATAACGTTGAACATCATAGCGTTTCTAATCTCGATATTTTTAGAAACGCTCCTAAACTACTTGATCATATCATCGAAAAATTACGCGCTAGTGAAGTTGTGGAAGGCGAACTTAAACTGACACGCACCGATGGCAGTGAATATTGGCTAAAGTATCATATTAAGCCGTTTGTCACCGAACAAGGTAAACATTATGCGCTAGTTTCCAGTTATGATAATTCCGCAGCATTTTTACATAAAGTGGCATTAGAACGTTTGGCTTGGCATTGTGCGTTAACCGGTTTGCACAATCGTAGTCATTTTACCCCCATACTTGATCGCGCTGCTGATGGCATATTAATCCTCATTGATTTATTGGGCTTCAAGCGTTTTAACGATACTCATGGCCATGAAGATGGCGATGCTTTACTGATTGAGATAGCACGACGATTAAAACATTTTGCAACGTCTGCCAATGCGATTGATGTCGCAAGGATCGGTAGCGATGAGTTTGCGGTGTTATTGCCTCCAGTGACTTCTGAAATCGAAGTCGAAGCCATTATTAGCCGTTTGTATATGAATTTGGCGGCGCCATCAATGATCTCCAGAGCCAAAATACAACCTAACCCCGCTATTGCCGTGGTAGACATCAAGTCTGTTGTGGGCTTATTTACTCCGTTATCCTGTGCGGATATTACTTTGCAATATGCCAAGAAGAAAAACGATAATAATTACCAATTTTTTAATGAAGCGTTACTTGAAACATTTACCACTAAAGCGGAAATAGAGCGAGATTTGCAGCATGCGATTCGCGGCCGTGAGTTTGAGCTGTACTATCAACCTTTGATGGATCTCCAGCATCATCAATACATTGGTGCTGAAGCATTAATTCGCTGGAATCATCCTAAAAAAGGGGTGCTGTATCCGGGCACGTTTATTGAAATAGCAGAACAAACCGGGATGATTAATCAAATTGGTGAATGGGTATTAGAGGCGGCCTGTAAGCAATTAAATTTATGGCAACATAAAAACGTTAACATTACCATGCATGTCAACGTGTCAGCGCGACAATTTTTTAGTGGCAATTTGTATGAACTCGTATGGCTATTAATCACCCGCTATCGAATTAAGCCCAATACATTGATCCTTGAAATCACTGAGACTGAACTCATGGGTGACATTCGCTATGCGATTAATTTATGTCATGAGTTGGCAGAATTAGGTGTTGGCTTAGCGATTGATGATTTTGGTACTGGTTACAGTTCGATGAAATACCTTAAACAGTTTCCTATTTCCAAATTAAAAATAGATCGCTCATTCATTATGGATATATCTTCCAGCCGCGAAAGTCGTGAGATTGTCAGTGCCATCATCGCTATGGCGAAAGCACTGAACATTTCATTAACCGCTGAAGGGGTGGAAACGACAGAGCAAGAAGCCTTTTTAACCCTAAGCGGTTGTCATCAAGCCCAAGGATTTTTGTATAGCCCTGCAATACGGGTGAATGATTTTGGTTTATTTATTAATAACCACCAGTCTGCGACTACAGTTAACATGCAACCTGAATCATTTATCGCTTAGTTTTGAGATTTTGTTAGTGTTTATCTTTCATGTGACATTAAGACATTTTCTAGTTCAGTAACACATTAAGGTAAGTTGGAGAGCGTCTTTTTACTTATACACTAGGGTGGTTCCAAGCGATGTTTGAACTAAAGCGGTGAACGATTTGCATGAATTAAAAAGGAAGTCATGCATCTAACTTCCTGTTATTTAACTGAGTCGTTAAGCCTTAAAGTCTAAATTTTTCAATTTCTGCTTTCATCGTTTCGGCTAACTTAGCTAATTCATTACTGGCGGCACTGCTTTGTTCCGCTCCGGCAGCGGTTTGATTTGAAATGTCACTGATACTCGTAATGTTGCGGTTTATCTCTTCTGTCACCGAACTTTGTTCTTCCGCTGCTGTGGCGATTTGTGTATTCATGGCATTAATTTGATCAACACTGTCAGTTATTTCAGCTAATGCATCACCCGCTTTTTGTGCTTCCGTTGCCGTTTGTTGTGCATTTTCAGCCCCTTGCACTAAACGTTGAGTCGCATCTCGGCTAGCTTTTTGTAAGTTTTGAATCGTTTTCTGTATTTCTTGGGTAGACTGTTGTGTACGACTGGCCAAGGTTCTAACTTCATCCGCTACCACAGCGAATCCTCGACCCTGCTCACCAGCACGAGCCGCTTCTATGGCCGCATTTAATGCTAATAAATTCGTCTGTTCAGAGATGGCTTGGATTACGTCGACAACACTGCCAATATCTTCAGCATGTTGTGCCACTGATTTCATTGAGACTGACTCTTGCATTTCAATCGATAAGCGTTCAATTCTGGCAATACTCTCTTTAACCACCTGTTGCCCTTTAGACGCAGCATTATCTGTATGTTCAGAGGCTTGAGCAGCCGAACTGGCACTCTGGGCCACATCATGTACCGTTGCGGAAAACTGATGGATAGCGCTAGCAATACTCTGAGTTTGTTGTTGCTGTTCGAGAATATTTAGTTTTGTTTGCGCCGCAACTGCCGAGTTTTCTTCTGATGCGCTTGCCAACAAGAATGTAGATTGGTGCATTGATTTAACGATACTTTGAAAACTATAAACAATCTGATTTACGTAAGTAGCTATGTGGGTAAATTCATCGTTCCCCGTCAAATGGATCCGTTGGGTCAAATCACCCAAGGAAATTTTATTCGCGCTATCTTCTAAATGCTGTGATGCCAATTTGATGCGTTTAATAATCACTAAGGATAAAAAGGTGATAATTATCATACTCAACAGCACTGCTATGATTACCTTTATCCGGAACGCACTAATATTCTCTTCTGATTGATCAAAATTAGCTTTTGCTTCAGCAATTTGTATATCCAGAAAGCCTTGGGCCTCTGCAGAGACTGATTTGAAAACAGGATTAATATCCTTTAATAGAATCATATTTGCTTGTCTGAATCTGCCCGCATTTAATTCTACCAATGCCCGATTAAAACCGTTATCTGTGATGACATCAAGTTGATGAACCAATCTGTTAACTTGGGCTCTTTCATCGGCATTTAAATTGGAGCTTAGAATTTCATTATCAATAATATCATGGAGTATTTTCAACGATTGATTAATATCATTAATGTGTATGTCAGTTGGGTGATCATGGAGTTTGGCAAATTCTGATGAGGGATCATGCTGCAAGGATAACAACAAGGCACTTCTTGCATTGCCTAACTCATCTAATACTTTGCCGGCTCGAATGGTATGTTGCATGCCCTGCGAGTATAGGTCATCAATTGAGTTTGTGGCTTGTTGCATACCTGATATACCTTGATATGCTAAAAATAATAGTGCGCCTAAAGTGATTAACATGCTCAACGTCAAGCGAGCACTAACTGATTGCAGTTTTTCAGTAAACTTGGATGGTTTAGCTTGGCTTGAATCTTGGCTAGGCTGTTGGCCAGATAATGATGTCATAAAATATCCTTTATTTTCGACACAACCTAGTGTGCTCAATATGAATAAGGTAAATAAAATGAATATTACACATTAATTAAATTTATATATGAGAGCTAGCTAACATATTATCAACAACAGCTAATCAACGCTGCCTGACCGATAAGAATTAGACTTTTTAAACTGAGTTAATGACGAAAAGACAAGCGTGATCAGATAAGATTTATTGAGTATGAAGGCGAGGTCATTTCTAGCATATTGGTTACATCTCGAACAAATAGATCAGGTTATTCATCAGCTAAAAAGTGCATCTATGCACTTTTAGCTGATGATATGGCACAGTGATAATTAAGCGGCATTATTGGTTTTGCTGTTTTAACTCATGAGCTTGGCACAGCACTGTTTAAACTTTTTGCCGCTATGGCAAATACAAGCATCATTTCGACCGGGTAAACGATTGTGCATTTGTGTTCCACTAGTATAAAACCAATGGCCATCTTGTTTGATAAACGATGAACGCTCATATATCGCATCGATCTTTTTATCTTCGATAAACCATGCTTTAAAAATCACTTCACCTTTTTCAGCGCATTGTGTCGAAGAAAGCACTTCTAATCCCAACCACTGCGTTTTAAATTGTGCCAGCTGCTTCTCGGTTAATCCCTGTAAATGATCCGCATGATGAGTCACAATTAAATAATGAAATTGCTTTAACACAAAGGCGCTATAACGAGAGCGCATTAATCGCTCTGCTGTGTCAGCCACAGCCTGATTTAGATGAAATGGCTGACAACATTGAGCATAGTCGACGGCGCTGCCACAAGGGCAATACGTGCTGTTAGTGTCTATTAAATCATTATGTTTCATTGAGTTTATTCTTTCGCAGCGGTAATAAATTGGCGACCGTAATAAAGATTGGGGACGGGTTTGGCATCATAGTAAAAATGGGGCGCAGCATGGGTGTTCGAATCAACACTAATTTTCCATTGCTGTTTGTTATCTTTACTAAAAACAGTCACAAATTTACCAGCAAATTCACTGACAGGTTCTCCTGAATCTTTTCCTGGATGAAAACGCACTAAATAATAACCCACATCAGTTGCGCTATTGGGCTCGTTGTGTCGTACCAGTACTCTGAAGTCGACTTCAAGTTTGGCATTTTTTCGTTTAATTTTGTTAAAAAAGTGGCTGTACAGGCTAAGAATATTTTCTTTACCGCTAATGATACCTCGGTCTTGTGTTTCAGAGATATATACAGCATCGTCGGTATATATTTGTTCTATCGCGGCAAGATCTAATTGTTCAAATGCCTGCGTCAATTTTGTAAAATTAGCATTCAACGTTTTATGGGGTATAGATTCTGTTGCATAAACGTTCATGGTGCTTAGGCACACACTAACGGTTAGCAATATCAATAACCTGAGCGTATTCATTAAGGACAATATTCTTTTCAAGGAATGGTTCTCTTTTTTATCTAGTGTAAATCAATAATGGCAAGCGATACCGTAACGATAACTATAAATTAATCATCCACTTTGCTAAAGCATAGAATCTTTACAAAGTATGTTGGAGGTGGCACATGTCGTTAAGTGATGACGAATTATTTTTACAAGAAATGGCCGATGTTAGTCCTCTTAAGCAAGAACATCAGTCGCATACAGACCCAAGATGGCTTAATCCGTTAAGTGTAACAGATGCTCAATTGGCAAAGCGAGCAGCAGCGGAACAACATGAGTTGTTACAGTTATTGCCTACCGATCCTTATTTATTTACAGCGGTTGAGCCCGATGATGTAGTGAGCTATAAAATGGATGGGATTCAAGATGAAGTATTTACCCAACTGCGCCTTGGTAAATACCGATTCAATACCGTGTTGGATTTACATCAATATAGGCTCCCGCAGGCCCGTGAAAGTTTACTTAGTTGCGTGCTAGGTGCTTATGAACGCGGTGAACGTAATATTTTGGTTATTCATGGCAAGGGTTATAAAAGTAAACCTTATTCAGGGTTAATGAAATCAGCGGTATGCCATTGGCTAAGATTTATTGAACCCGTTACCGCGTATCATTCGGCCACAAAAGAATGTGGTGGAGTAGGTGCGGTATTTATCATGCTAAAAAAATCACCGCAAAAAAGAATTGAAAATAGTGAACTGAATAGAAAGGGTCGTGGTTTTAGGTAGGTTTTATCGGGTGTATGTTGCATCGAAAAAGCCAGTCATATTATAAAAGCAAAAAATAATGCCAAAAATTTAACTGCCGATGTTGTTTGGTTGAAAAAATTTGATGGCAAATAACTTTTTCAACTAAGCACTAATTAGCGCTAACATTTGTATTTTGACGATATTTTTACTCATACTCATACTCATACTCTTAGTCGCTCAAGTCAGCATTACCAGTCGCGCTGTTGGCTGGCTTGTGCGTTTTGCATACCTAGTTATATTTGTAGTGGAGCAAAGCCATATCGTTAAGCTTTTGCAGTCATGTTATCTCACCTGTCACCACTGAATGCTTCAGGCCAAGGTTAACAGGCAGCGATTTTGAACACATACTTGTGTTTGCCTCAAGCGTCTTTACTTCTATAAATACTAACGTAATGAATTGGGCTAGAGTATTGGCAATATCACACTAGGTTTGTATAACGGCAATGTATGGACTAAGCGTTACATAGGCTCTGCGTTGGAATTAATCTCTGCTTCACACTGCTCCGTTGGTTCTTTAACTCCTCGATGCTTTTCTTCTAGATCCCAGCAATCTTGGTTTTATTTCTACGGTTTAGTGGTATCGGTGAATACTTGTCTGTGCAATAGAGCAATCAATAAACTCACAGGCCTAAGGCAATGTTATTTCTAATCGTTTTCATCATAAGCCAATGTCTTTGACGTATTGGGCAGCGTTTAGAGTAAGCCCATTATCTGTCAGTACATAGTGGTATTAGAAAGTGCAATAATGGCTTCATTAACACTGTCTATGGTGGCGTTTTTTAAAAATAAATCCATTTGTGCAATTACAGTGACTGAATTCTCATGTCATAAAGGCGCTGGATCAATTTGAGACGGTCGTTTTAAAGGCAAGTGTATCTAGTGTATGTCCTTTTTATCTGCTGATGTCTGCCAACCACAAAATAGCAAACTTTGTATAATAGTTAACAATTTGGCAGGTTTATTGCTGTTTTTGATGTTGATGTTGTTAAAGAAAGCTAACAATTTCGATTGACATCTGTTCGCTCAATGATTAATTTAAACGGGTGTTTAAATTAACTTGGGTCTTGGAATGGCAAGTCGTACTGATACAAAAACAAGAATACTCGACGCAGCTGAAAAGTTGTTTGCTGAAAGAGGTTTTTCTGAAACGTCGTTGCGACTGATCACCAGTAAAGCTGAAGTCAATTTGGCATCGGTCAATTACCATTTCGGTTCGAAAAAAGAATTAATTCGCGCAGTACTCGCAAGATACTTAGATGTATTTATGCCAAGCGCTGCGATAGAAATTAAACGCATACATCATGCGCCTGAAGATGCGTCATTAAATGAAATTTTTTCTGCTTTAATTAAGCCATTACTCGAGCTTAACAAAGTGCGCAATGGCGGCACGATTATTTTCTTGCAGCTGTTGGGTCGTGGTTACATTGAAAGCCAAGGGCATTTACGTTGGTTTATCACCACGCATTATGGCGAACACTTAGCGACTTTTGTGCAAGCCGTATCGGCCAGTGCACCGCATATTCCCGCAGCTGAAATGTTTTGGCGTTTGCATTTCACCCTCGGGACGATAGTATTTACCATGGCTTCTGCAGATGCGTTAAATGAAATTGCCGCTGCTGAGTATGGTGAACATAACAACATTGAAGCGATTCTTCGTAAAGTCATCCCCTACATGGCAGCAGGTGTTGCTGTTCCTGTGTTAACAAACTAAGAAGGTATAAAATGAGTATCGTCATATTGCTAGTTATAGCGATCATTGTCCTCTTTGGCGTACGTAATATCAGGATGCAATTTATTACGCGTCCAGTATTTTCGTTCTTCAAAAAAGTGTTACCTCCTTTGTCGAGTACCGAGAAGGAAGCAATGGAAGCGGGTGATGTTTGGTGGGAAGGTGAGTTATTCCGTGGTAAGCCAAACTGGAACACCTTACACGGTTACGGTAAGCCAACGTTAAGTGCTGAAGAGCAGGACTTTATAAATAATCAAGTTCAAACCGCATTAACCATGATCGACGATTTTGATATTGTTCATAATCGCAAAGATTTACCGCCAGAGTTGTGGCAGTACTTTAAAGAGCAAGGTTTTTTTGCGTTAATTATTCCTAAAAAATTTGGTGGTCGTGAGTTTTCTGCTTATGCAAACTCAACCATAGTAGCAAAAATTGCTACGCGCAGTGTCAGTGCGGCGGTTACCGTTATGGTGCCTAATTCTTTAGGCCCTGGTGAGTTACTAACGCATTATGGTACTAAAGAACAAAAAGAACGTTGGTTACCTTCATTGGCTGTGGGTAAAGATATTCCATGTTTCGCATTAACAGGCCCAGAAGCGGGCAGTGATGCTGGTGCTATTCCTGATGTCGGTATTGTGTGTCGCCGTGAGTTTGAAGGCGAAGAAACATTAGGCTTAAGTTTAACCTGGAACAAGCGTTACATTACTTTGGCTCCTGTCGCGACGGTTTTGGGATTGGCCTTTCAAATGCGTGATCCTGACGGATTGTTAGGTGATGTTAAAAATATAGGGATCACCTGTGCGCTTATCCCGACAGATCATCAAGGTGTTGAAATCGGTCGTCGTCACAACCCATTAATGATGGCGTTTATGAACGGGACAACCAGTGGTGAAGATGTGTTCATTCCATTGGATTGGATTATTGGTGGACCACAGTTTGCCGGCAAAGGTTGGCGTATGCTGGTTGAATGTTTGTCTGCTGGGCGCGGTATTTCATTACCTGCACTCGCTACGGCATCTGGCCATGTGGCGACCAAAACGACCACTGCTTATAGTTATGTTCGTCAACAGTTCGGTATGCCAATCGGACATTTTGAAGGCGTACAAGAAGCTACAGCGCGAATTATCGCTAATACTTACCAACTTGAAGCTGCTCGTCGTTTAACTACCCAAGGTATCGACTTAAAAGTGAAACCTTCTGTGGTGACCGCGATTGCTAAATACCACATGACCGAGTTAGGCCGTGATGTATTAGAGGACGCGATGGATGTTCAGTCTGGTAAAGGTATCCAATTAGGACCTAAAAACTATCTAGGTCATGCGTATATCGCCACACCTATTTCAATTACGGTAGAAGGTGCAAATATCCTGACTCGTTCATTGATGATTTTTGGTCAAGGAGCAACGCGCTGTCATCCATATGTTTTGGCGGAAATGGAAGCCGCAGCAATGGAAGATGAGACATCAGCTTTAGATCGTTTCGATTCATTGTTACTGGGTCATATTGGTTATGCCATTGGCAATGCATTACGCTCATTTGGTTATGCATTAACCGGAAGTCGTTTAGGCAGTGCACCAGTGAGTGGTCCAACTCAACAATATTATCGTGATATGACGCGGATCTCTTCATCGCTTGCGATAATGACTGATTTATCGATGTTGATTATGGGTGGCGATCTTAAACGTAAAGAAATGATTTCTGCGCGAATGGGTGATGTATTAAGCCAGTTATACCTAGCATCTGCGACATTGAAATTGTTTGAAGATAATGGCCGTCAGCAAGATGATTTACCTGCTGTACATTATGTGATGACAGAGCGTTTACATCTAGCGGCAAAAGCACTTAATGATGCTATTCGTAACTTCCCGAGCAAAATCGCTGCGGTATTGCTACGAGTATTGATATTCCCATTAGGAAATCATTTCAATGCACCAAGTGATAAATATGCGGTTGATTTAGTTACTGGTATGCTCAAACCTGGACCTGCTCGTGACCGTATTACCTTCCTATGCAGTGATGTTGAAGGTGATGAAAGTGGTATCGCTGAAGTCGAGCAGGCTTTCTTGGCAAAATATGCTGCGAAAGATTTGTATAAGAAGCTAAAGAAAGCGCAACGTAGTGGCCATTTAAAATCTAAGCTGCCAATGCTTGAGTTATTTGAGCAAGCACTAGAAAAAGACATTATCACCAAAGCGGAACATAAACAGCTTGTTGAAGCAGATATATTGCGTTTAGCGGCTATCAATGTTGATGATTTTGATAAGATTTAATCAGAATTAATAAAACCCTTTAATGGTTTTATAAAACCTTTGTGTAAATAGCCCTGACTCTGTCGGGGCTTTTTTTTACTATGGCAAAACTAAATTAACAAGTTATCGGTCTGAGAAGATAAATACCAAAGTGCATAACGCAGAATATCTTAAAATACACCCATAAAAAAGCCAATCCGGAGATTGGCTTTCAAGTGCCGAGTCTACTGCAATATACCTGCTATTGAGTATGCCTCATGACATGCAATATCAATTAAGCAACGATCAATACTTTGCAAGTGTTAGTGCCACCAATGGTTTCCATCGCGTCACCTTTAGTCATCAGTACCATATCACCACTGACCAAATAACCTCTGCTAACCATACAGTTTAATGCTTCTTTAGCGAGCTCATCTGCAGGATATGCTGTTGAGTCAAACTCAATTGGCTGTACACCACGGTACATTGCCATGCTGGCCAATGTCTTTTGATGACGAGATAAAGCAAAAATTGGTAAACCAGAGCTGATACGTGACATTAATTTTGCTGTCGCGCCAGATTCAGTTAACGAAATAATGGCTTTAACGCCAGGCAAGTGGTTAGCCGCATACATGGTTGAAAGCGCGATAGTTTCTTCAACTGAAGAGAAACGCTGATCCATACGGTGCTTAGACACATTAACACTAGGATGTAATTCTGCACCTAAACAAACGTTCGCCATTGCCATAACCGTTTCTTCAGGGAAGTCACCAGCAGCGGTTTCCGCTGACAGCATTACCGCATCGGTTCCGTCTAACACAGCATTCGCCACGTCCATGACTTCAGCTCGTGTTGGCATCGGGCTTGAAATCATCGATTCCATCATTTGTGTAGCAGTGATCACGGCTTTGTTTAGTTGGCGAGAACGCTCAATTAAACGTTTTTGCACAGCAACAAGTGCAGCATCACCAATTTCAACACCTAAATCACCACGAGCAACCATGACAACATCTGAAGCGCGGATAACATCATCCATTGCTTCATCAGTTTCAACCGCTTCAGCACGTTCAACCTTAGCAACGATTAATGCGTAGCTACCGGCTTCTTGTGCAAGCTTACGTGCTAGGTCTAAATCAGCACCTGTACGAGGGAACGACACAGCAAGGAAATCAACATTGATCAATGCAGCCGTTTTAATGTCTGCCATGTCTTTTTCGGTAAGGGCAGGAGCGGTTAAGCCGCCACCTTTTTTGTTGATACCTTTGTTGTTCGATAACGGGCCAGCAACAGTAACAGTAGTAAAGACTTTATGGCCTTCAACACGGTCAACCTTCAGCTGCACACGACCATCATCAAGCATTAAGATATCGCCAATGACAACATCATCAGGCAGTTGCTTATAATCAATACCCACTTGATCCTGGTCGCCTTCGCCTTTAGCTAAGTCAGCATCGAGGATAAAGTTATCACCCAAGTTAAGTTTGATTTTTTTGTTATCTTTAAAGGTAGAAATGCGAATTTTAGGACCTTGTAAGTCTCCTAAAATAGCGACATGTTTACCCAATTCTTTAGCAATTCTACGAGTATCCGTAGCACGCTTTAGATGATCTTCTGGTGAACCGTGTGAGAAGTTAAGTCTAACGACGTTAGCGCCTGCTGCGATAATTTTTCGTAAATTGTCATCGCGGTCAGTTGCTGGCCCAAGTGTTGTAACGATTTTAGTTCTGCGGAACATGAGATACTCCGTTAATGATAAGAAAGATTTTGTGTTAAATAGAATTCGGTTATTAAAGTGCTCTTGTGATCTTGGCACTAAAATGATGTCACTATATTAACAGACATTCTCAGTAAATGTAGTAAAGTTACCAACAAAAAGATCGTTTTTAATGTGTAATTTATGTGACAGTTTCGCGGTTTTTACAATAAAAAAGGCCAAACAGAATAAAGTGTTTGGCCTAGTGAACAATAATTGATGGCTATTTATGAGCATTTACACGATCAAATAGAACTTAATTGTGTAATTATTTACCAGTTCTTTGGTAACCTTGGTGCAAAAGTCAGTTTAAAAGGTGGTTATTGTTGTTCAAACGAGCATAAAAATCACGGCTGTACATGAGTGTTAATGTTAACAACCCATCAATTTAGATAGTCATATCCTTGTTTACCCGAGATTCTTTCAATACTTCTTTTACGCGTTTTAAATTATCACGGAAACGCGGACCACGGCGTAAGGTAAACCCTGTCGCGAGTACATCTATGGTAACCAATTGCGCTAAGCGTGACGCCATAGGTAAGTACATGTCAGTGTCTTCTGGTACTTCCATAGTGACAGGCAATGTACATTCAAAAGACAGTGGCGAGTTACGTGCCGTAATGCCGATGACTGCAGCGCCGTTTTCTCGAGCAATACGCGCTATTTCAATCAGTGATTTAGTTCGGCCAGTATGCGAAATTAATACCACTACATCGCCTTCATTACAGTTAATGCAGCTCATTCGTTGCATTAATACATCATCAAAACAAATCACTGGCACGTTGAAACGAAAGAACTTGTTTTGCGCATCATGGGCCACAGAAGCAGAAGCACCAAGGCCAAAAAACGAAATAGTCTTGGCTTGAGTGAGAATATCAACCGCTTTATTAATTGCCGAAGTGTCTAAACTCTGACGAGCCGTATCCAGCGATGCCATTGAAGATTCGAAGATTTTTGTTGTGTATGACTCTGGAGTGTCATCTTCTTCAACGTGTCGACTAACATAAGGTGTGCCGTTAGCAAGACTTTGAGCCAAATGTAACTTAAAATCAGGGAATCCCTTAGTGTCTAATCGACGACAAAATCGATTGACCGTAGGTTCACTAACATCGGCCATCTTTGCTAAGGTGGCAATACTTGAATGTATCGCTGTTTGCGGTGAGGCTAATATGACTTCGGCAACTTTACGTTCAGATTTACTAAATTGGGTAAGGCTTTTTTGAACCTTTTCAAGGGTATTCATAAGCAAGCATCCGCTAGAAAGTAGCTAAAAAGTAGGTAATGTAATTTTATATCATAACTTACAGGAATTACGTGAATTAAGTTATTTATTTACCGTTGATTATCAACTGTAGTTATTTTTCACGACATCGATCACGATTAAATGATTTGTAAGCCTTGGTGTTGGTGGAAAATCATAGCAGATAATAGATACTTGTGACTAGGTTAACAACAATACAAAAATTGCAAATTAAAGATGCAATATTCAAATTCTGTTGTTATATTACAACAAAAGTGTGCTTTTATTCATCTACCGAATTCGAACATGACACACACATATAATTAGGAGAGCTTTCAGCAATGGGCAAATCAATTGGAGCTAAGGCTTGCGACTTCGTACTTTTCGGTACTAAAGGCGATTTAGCTAGGCGTAAATTATTACCTTCTCTATATCAGTTAGATAAAGCAGGATTGCTTGATAAAGAAACCAAGGTAATCGGAGTAGCAAAAGACGCATTCACTCAAGAAGAGTTTGTTGCCCTAGTTACTAAAGCATTAAATACATTTGTTAAAGACGAACTTTGCCCCACCACGTTAGCGCGCTTCCTGAGTCGTTGTCATTATATCGGTACTAATTTTACAGATCCTGAAGGTTATAGTGCCTTCCACGATTTACTTGAACCAAGTAAACGCGTCATGGTGAATTATTTCGCAACTCCTCCTTCTATTTTTGGTGCTATCTGCCGTTGTTTACACGAGCAAAACCTTATTCAATCTGATACCCGTGTTGTGCTCGAAAAGCCAATTGGTACTGATTTAGAATCATCGCATGTGATTAATGACCAGGTTGCCGAGTTCTTTAACGAGAATCAGGTTTACCGAATCGATCATTATCTTGGTAAAGAAACCGTTCAAAATCTCATTGCCCTGCGTTTTGCTAACTCTTTATTCTCTTCTAAATGGGATAACCGCACCATAGATCATGTCCAGATCACGGTTGCTGAAGAAGTGGGTATTGAGGGCCGTTGGGGTTACTTTGACGGTGCGGGTCAAATGCGCGACATGATCCAAAACCACTTATTACAAGTGCTGACCTTGGTTGCCATGGATCCTCCCGTCAATTTAGATGCTGACAGTATTCGTGACGAGAAAGTGAAAGTGCTTAAATCACTGCGGCCAATTAACCAAGACAATGTGTATGAAAATACCGTTCGTGGTCAATACAGTGCTGGTTTCTTAAAAGGTTCACCTGTTCCTGGCTATCTTGAAGAAGAGGATGCCAACACTCAATCCCACACAGAGACCTTTGTTGCTATCCGTGTTGATATTGATAACTGGCGTTGGGCTGGAGTGCCATTCTATTTACGCAGCGGTAAGCGTATGCCCTTTAAGAGTAGCGAAATTGTGGTGTACTTTAAAAATCCACCTCATAACTTGTATCGTGCAAGTTACCGCAATCTGCCACCGAACAAGTTAACCATTCGTTTACAACCTCATGAAGGGGTTGAAATTCAGATGATGAACAAGGTTCCTGGGCTTGAGCAAAAGCAGCGTCTACAAACGACTAAGCTCGATTTAAGCTTCAGTGATACCTTTAAAAACGAACGTATTGCAGATGCGTATGAACGTTTGTTGTTAGAAGCCATGCTCGGAAACCAAGCACTGTTCGTTCGTCGTGATGAAGTTGAGCAAGCCTGGAAATGGGTTGATGGCATCATTCAGTCATGGGAACAAAGTGGTGAAAAGCCTAAATCTTATCCTGCTGGCACATGGGGACCTGTGGCATCGGTCGCATTAATAACCAAAGATGGCCGTTCTTGGGACGAGTAGGGAGCTGACATGATTAAAGATACTGTATTTAAATCCTTCGACAATCCAGCTGATTTAGAAGCCAAACTAGCTGAGAAAATTGCCCAGCAACTACAAAATGCTGTGGATACTCGAGGCAAAGCCAGTTTAGTGGTTTCTGGTGGTTCCACACCATTGAAATTATTTGATTCACTTAGCCATAAAGTAGTCGATTGGGCTGACGTTTACGTCACTTTAGCTGATGAGCGCTGGGTTAACGCTGATGAAAAAGATTCAAACGAAAGGTTGGTTCGCCAGCATTTACTGCAGAATCGTGCCTCCAGTGCCAAATTTCGCGGCTTAAAAAATATGTTTGCAACCCCTGAAGCGGGTTGTGATATGACCAGCGAGTCGTTAGCTAATTTCCCGCGTCCCTTTGATGTGGTGATATTAGGCATGGGCACTGATGGGCATACATGCTCTTGGTTTCCTTGCAGTGCTGAACTCGATAATGCATTAACTACCAAAGATTTATGCGTTGCAGTCAATCCGACAACTGCTCCTCATGCACGTATTAGTTTGTCTAAAGATGCCATTTTAAATAGCCGTCAGATTTATTTGCATCTTGTCGGAGAACCAAAGCTAACTGTTTATCATCAGGCTCTTGAGAATGATGATGTTACCCAAATGCCCATTAGAGCCGTATTAGCGCAGCGTAAAACGCCCGTTGATGTGTTCTATAGCGCGTAAGGAGTTTTACCATGCACTCAGTAGTACAAGCCGTCACCGATAGAATTATTGCACGCAGTAAACAGTCTCGTTCAACGTATTTAACGGCCTTAAATGATGCCAAAGCAAAAGGTGTTCATCGTAGCGCCCTAAGTTGTGGCAATTTGGCTCATGGATTCGCGGCCTGTCAGCCAGCGGACAAAGACTCTTTACGTCAACTAACGAAAGCCAATATTGGTATTGTCACCGCTTTTAATGACATGTTATCAGCACACCAACCTTACGAAACCTACCCAAATATGCTTAAACAAGCGTGTATGGATGTCGGCAGTGTTGCACAGGTTGCTGCAGGTGTACCTGCTATGTGTGATGGTGTGACTCAGGGTCAACCAGGCATGGAGTTAAGTTTACTGAGCCGTGAAGTTATTGCTATGTCTACCGCGATCGGCTTATCGCATAATATGTTTGATGGCGCGCTACTACTGGGTATTTGTGACAAAATTGTACCGGGACTATTAATCGGTGCCTTAAGTTTCGGCCATTTACCTATGCTATTTGTGCCTGCTGGTCCAATGAAGTCTGGTATTCCGAATAAAGAAAAAGCCCGTATTCGTCAGCAATTTGCTCAAGGTCAGGTTGATCGCGCGGCGCTACTTGAAGCAGAAGCTAAGTCATATCATAGTGCTGGTACTTGTACCTTCTACGGTACGGCTAATTCTAACCAGCTAATGCTTGAAATAATGGGCTTACAGCTACCTGGCTCATCGTTTGTTAATCCTGACGATCCATTACGCGATGAATTAAGCAAAATGGCCGCGAAACAAGTGTGCCGTTTAACATCTATGGGCACACAATATACACCAATAGGTGAAATCGTTTCTGAGAAATCAGTAGTTAACGGAATTGTGGGAATTCTTGCAACAGGTGGTTCAACGAACCTGACTATGCACATAGTGGCAGCTGCTCGCGCCGCAGGCATAATTGTAAACTGGGACGACTTTTCTGACTTATCTGATGCCGTGCCACTGTTAGCGCGCGTGTATCCTAATGGTCATGCTGATATTAACCACTTCCACGCCGCAGGTGGTATGGCGTTATTAATCAAAGAGCTACTCGATGGTGGTCTATTGCATGAAGATGTGAATACTGTCGCCGGTCAGGGCCTACGTCGTTATACCCAAGAACCTCGCTTACTTGATGGTCAACTTAAATGGGTTGATGGTGTGACAGAAAGCTTAGACAAAGAAGTGTTAACGCATCTTGATACCCCATTCCAACAGAACGGTGGCTTGAAATTACTCAAAGGTAATCTTGGCCGTGCAGTGATTAAAGTGTCTGCAGTACCCGATAAAAATCGTGTAGTAGAAGGACCTGCGATTGTCATTGATGATCAAAACAAGCTTGATGCGCTATTTCAGGCCGGTGAGCTTGATCGAGACTGTGTTGTTGTCGTCAGAGGCCAAGGCCCTAAAGCTAATGGTATGCCAGAGCTGCACAAGCTCACACCATATCTTGGCACTCTGCAAGACAAAGGTTTTAAAGTTGCATTAGTGACCGACGGCCGTATGTCTGGTGCCTCAGGTAAAGTTCCTGCAGCAATTCATTTAACTCCAGAAGCGCTTGACGGTGGTTTGATAGCCAAAGTTGAAAATGGCGATGTGATCCGAGTTGATGCTTCAACAGGTGAGTTAACCCTGTTTGTTGATGAGAAAACACTGGCAAGCAGAACAGCAGGCGTGGTCGATTTACACCATTCAAGTTATGGCATGGGCCGTGAATTATTCGGTGCATTACGCAGTAGCTTAAGCAGCCCTGAAACAGGTGCCCGCAGTACACATGCTCTTGATGAATTATATTAAAAATAAAGGAAGTCGGTATTATGATTGAGCCTAATAACTGGTTACTCCAGCCACAAGATGTATTTAAACGCAGCCCGATTGTTCCTGTGATGGTGATTAATAAAATAGAGCATGCAGTGCCTTTGGCTAGAGCCTTAGTTGCTGGCGGTATTAGCGTACTTGAAGTAACACTTCGAACACCTTGTGCGCTTGAAGCCATTGCTAAAATAGCTAAAGAAGTGCCAGAAGCTTTAGTGGGTGCGGGAACTATTTTAAATCAGACCCAATTACAACAAGCAATTGATGCTGGTTCACAATTTATTATCACTCCAGGTGCAACAGTTGATTTGCTAAAAGCTGCTAAAAAAGGCACAGTGCCTTTAATTCCTGGTATCGTTAGTATTTCAGAAGTTATGGTGGGAATGGAGTTGGGTTATACTCATTTCAAATTCTTCCCTGCTGAAGCTTCTGGTGGCATTAATGCACTTAAATCTTTCTCTGGTCCACTGTCGGGCATTCGTTTCTGTCCAACAGGTGGCATTAGCCCTGCGACGTATAAAGACTACCTTGCACTGTCGAATGTAGATTGCATTGGCGGTAGCTGGATTGCACCTACAGATGCAGTTGAAAATGAAGATTGGGATCGCATTACCCAACTGTGTAAAGATGCTTTAGCAGCGCTTTAATCTTTACCAATGAGTTTACCGTTGAAAAACCAGCTTATGCTGGTTTTTTTATGTCTTAAATTTGGCTGGGGTCAGTTTGTAGGTGATATAGACGAGTTGAACGACTAAAAATTGTTAATTGTAAGTAACTTGTAATAACATAGCGCTACTTAAAAATGGGCGGAACAGCCCGTTAAATGACTTTTGTTAGCACAAGGATATTTTTATGGTGCGCTTTTTAGATCATATGGCCCATGGTCATCGTTTGTTGTTGTCAGCAGCATTGGCGTTATGCAGTATTTATTTTATTACTTTTTACTCCCCCCTTGTAGCTGCTAGCCCAATCCATGCTGAATTACCGAGACAATCTTTCAATTCTCAATGGCACCTTGGGGATCATCAAAACCAAGGCCTATTGGTTGACAATGTGCCTAATTGGGTTACACCAATAGCGTATGATTTACCAGATAAGGTTCCATCTTCAGAGCTTGCCGATGGGGTGTATTACTTGCTTATTGATGAGCAGTCTAAAGTCACCGCCGATGGCAGTCTAACTCAGTTTAATCATTATGCGACCAAAGCGATGACGCCCAAAGGCTTAGAAGCTGTCTCGCAAATTAGCATTACGTTTGATCCCGCTTATCAGAAAATTATTTTCCATAAGATGAATGTTATTCGGGATGGGGTGGTCATTGATAAAAAAGCAGACAGTGAATTTAATTTACAACAAGTCGAAAGTGGGCAGCGATTAATTTACGATGCCTCTAAAACGGCGAGCTGGTTTTTACATGATATTCGTGTCGGTGATATTGTTGATTATCAATACAGTATTGTTGGCACTAATCCTGTTTACCAAGGGATCTATTCAGATTCTCGACGTTTACAATGGGATGTTCCCGTACATCAACAATTTTTACGTATTATTTGGGGGAAAAAGCAACCGCTTAATTTTTCTGTAAATAATACTGAGATGAAATTTACGCAAACGCAATTAGGCAATGAAATTGATTATCAGCTGATGTTAAAAGACATGCCCGTGAGTAAGTATTATTCAGACGCTGCCAGTTGGTTTCATCCTTATGCTAGCGCTTATTGGTCTGAGATGGATTCTTGGCAACAGGTTAGAGAGTGGGCTCAGGCGCTCTTTGCGCCACAAATAGATCAAAATCAAGCAATTCAAGAATTGGTTAATCAATTCCGAAGTGCTGATACCCAAGCCGAACAAATCATGCTTGCGTTGAATTTTGTTCAACAAGATATTCGTTATTTGGGTATTGAAATTGGAGCCAACAGCCATTTACCCGCTAAGGCGAGCGATACATTGGCCAAGCGATATGGCGACTGTAAAGATAAATCTGTGTTATTAATTGCGCTACTTAGAGGATTAGGCATTCAAGCATCACCTGTTTTGGTTAATACCAAAGAGGGCAAGATCTTACAAGACTCCTTACCTCGAGCATCAGCATTTAATCACATGATAGTCAAAGTCAGCTTAGATAATAAATTTTACTGGTTAGACCCTACACTGCTGAATCAAAATGTTGCTTTACCGGTTGTGTTTCAACCCAATTATGGCTTCGCCCTTGTGGTTGGAGACAATACTCAACAACTTGAATTAATGGATTCAGCAGCAAGTGGTTCTCTTGTAGAGTTTCATGAAGTGTATGATTTTACACAAGGAGTTCATGGTGAGGGGAGTCTACATGTCACAACCACTTATCAAGGAGATCAAGGTACTCGTATTCGTGGACGATTAGCTGATATTGGCTTACAGTCTCTGTCAGACAATTATCAAAATTATTATAAAAATTCGTTTAATGATCTTGAAGTTGCTACGCCTATGTCTGTAAGCCAAAATACTCAAACCGGCACGACAATTTTTAAAGAACACTACGTAATCAAACAACCTTGGATAAAAGCTGACAATGGTAGTTTTGGTCTTAGCGTTTACGAAAGCCAAGTATCCCCCTACATTTCCATGCCAGAAAGTCATGGACCAAGAGTGTTGTCTTTGAGTCATCCCATTACTTTATCGGGTGATATTAAGCTTAAATTATTGGATCAGAAATGGACATTTGATAAAGAAGTTTTGAACGAAACTAACCCCTTTTTTGATTTTAATTACAAAGTGACATTCGATGACTCTATAAATGAGCTGACATTAGCATATCATTATCAATCGAAAGTTGACCGTGTCGAAGCCAATGAAGTTGATCAATATGTTGCAGCATTACGAAATGTCGCTGATGTGGGCAGTTTTGGTCTGGTTGATTATGGTACTGCTAATTCCACGACGGCCTCAGATAATGATTTTATTGATGATTTAGACACAGATTCACGTATTTTACTCAGCTATGTTTTTTGCTTTTTTATCGGTACTTCGTTTTGTTTAGTTTCCTGGCTGCGAGAGAAAGCTCCTGCTGATGATGCCCAGTTTTACCCAGTATCCACGACCAAAATGTCTGTGATGATCTTTATGACTCTTGGTGTGTATATTTATTATTGGTGTTATAAAAACTGGCAATATATTCGCACGCTAGAGCAATCGTCAATTTGGCCGAGGGCAAGAGCCTTTTTTAACGTAGTCTGGTATTTCCCATTGTTTGCTAAGTTAAAAGCAAACAATGATGCTAGAGAGCAGCCCAAAAAACTGATCTCAGAAACTACCGCCATTAGTTTATTCGTTGTTTATGTGATTGTGTCGATAACCTATTCAATGCGTGATGACTTTTATGTAGATGTGTTGATCCTCATTGTTACTTTTTTGCCGTTAGCGTTATACATTAACCGGATTAATGACAAAGCAGGAGCCGCATATCAACATAACTCTCGCTGGCGACTGCGTCATCTCGTCATAGGGCTGTGTGTTTTACCACTCTATTTGGTGAGTATTGCGTCAACTATTGGCTTGTCTAGTCAAGATGAGGTCATTGAAGGACAACAGTTGTGGAGCCGAGATATTGCATTTTTACGCCAACATCAATTGATCAGTGAACAAGAGCTACCGGTATTATTTTACAGTCATCATTGGTTTAATAATCAAGTTGAAGGAAATGGTTTTAGTGCCACGAAGGTGTTTTCATATTGGACTGAAAATGGCAAGTTTATCTCGTATTCAGTGGCAATTGCTGATATCAAAGATATCACCACTGAGTTAAATGAACAAAAGGATCAATTATCCACCATCATGATAGAGCCTTTGCAAGGCGAAGCATTTAGGCTGGTTGTTTCCAATTCTAAAAACAAAGACAGTCAATTTGTTGAACAGCTCACTGCGTTGTGGAAAACGAGTCAAAATGAATAATTTGAATACATCGACTGTTTTAAGGTATTAGCACATGAAAACTATTGGCATGATCGGCGGCATGAGTTGGGAGTCGACACTCAATTACTACAAAGCCATTAATCAAGGAGTAAAGTCCGCGTTAGGTGGCTTACATTCAGCGAAAGTGTGTTTATACAGTGTCGATTTTGCTGAAATTGAAACCTTACAACATCAAGGTTTGTGGCAACAAACAGCATTGTTATTGACCGAGGCAGCTAAAGCGGTTGAAGCTGGTGGTGCTGACTTTTTGTTAATTTGTACCAATACTATGCACAAGGTTGCCGATGAGATACAAGCCGAAATAGGCATCCCAATTTTGCATATTGCAGATGCCACAGCCAATGCGCTACTTGCCGATGGTATTAGCAAAGTGGGCTTGCTCGGCACCCGTTTTACTATGGAGCAAGACTTTTATAAACAGCGTATTAGCGACAATTATCCTATTGAGGTTATGGTGCCGAATACGGAAGATCAGACCATTGTTCATGATGTAATTTATCAAGAGTTATGTTTAGGGCAGATTAATGAACAGTCTCGTCAGGCTTATTTATTGATTATTGATAAGTTGTTTGCGCAAGGAGCCGAGGCGGTTATTTTAGGCTGTACCGAGATTGCATTATTGGTGCAGCAACAACATACCCCAGTGCCTTTGTATGACACGACGCTAATACACGCTAATAGTGCAGTGAAGTTGGCTTTAGATAATCATGATGAGACCCAATATCTGATTATGCGCGAAAGCTAGTATCGGTTGCCTCGTTCTAATATCGATAGATAAAAAAACGCCTTACACAAGTGTAAGGCGTTTATCATTTCTAATGGCGCTTTTGGTTAGTCTTTGTAAGCACGGCCATAGAAGCTGTCGAGTAACACTTGCTTAATCTCGCTGATTAATGGGTAACGAGGGTTAGCACCTGTACATTGATCATCAAACGCGTCTTCTGCAAGTAGATCCAGTTTTGCAATAAAATCTGCTTCATTAACACCGGCTTCTTGAATCGATGCAGGAATACCAATGATCTTTTTCAGCTCTTCGATTTTATCTATTAGTTTGTCTACTTTTTGCTGATCCGTTTTGCCGCCTAGCTTTAAATGATCTGCAATTGCAGCATAACGGCATAATGCTTTAGGGCGGTCGTATTGACTGAAGGCCGCTTGTTTAGTTGGCATATCTGTCGCGTTAAAGCGGATAACGTTAGAGATTAATAATGCATTAGCTAAACCATGAGCCAAGTGGAACTCAGCACCCAGTTTGTGCGCCATTGAGTGACAAACTCCTAAGAATGCATTGGCAAAAGCAATCCCCGCTATTGTCGCACCATTGTGAACTTTTTCACGAGCGACAGGGGCTTTAGCACCTAACTCATAGGCATCAGGCAAGTATTTCACCAATAAATCGAGCGCTTGTAATGCTTGGCCATCGCTGTATTCGTTTGCCATTACACTGACATAAGCTTCTAACGCGTGAGTTATCGCATCAATACCACCAAAAGCAGTTAATGACTTGGGCATGTTCATCACAAGGTTAGGATCAATAATCGCGATATTAGGTGTTAATTCATAATCTGCAATAGGGTATTTTTTGCCTGTGATCTCATCGGTGACTACTGCAAACGGAGTCACTTCAGAACCGGTACCCGATGTGGTAGGTATCGCTACCATTTGGGCTTTAAGTCCCATTTTAGGGAACTTATAAATACGTTTACGGATATCCATGAATCGCAATGCTAAATCAGCAAAGTCGACATTAGGGTGTTCGTACATTACCCAAATAATCTTAGCCGCATCCATTGGTGAACCACCACCTAATGCAATAATTACATCAGGTTGGAAACTTTGTGCCACTTTAGCACCTTGGCGCACAATGGCTAAGGTTGGGTCTGCTTCTACTTCATAAAACACTTCAGTTTCTAGGCCCTGTGCTTTAAGGATTTTTAATGTCTCGTTGCAATAGCCGTTATTAAATAAAAACTTATCAGTAATAATTAATGCACGTTTTTTGTCGCTTAATTCTTCTAATGCGATTGGTAAGCTACCACGACGGAAGTAAATTGATGATGGAAGCTTATGCCACAACATGTTTTCAGCCCTCTTAGCGACCATTTTTTTATTAATTAAGTGGCTTGGGCCAACGTTTTCAGAAATTGAGTTACCGCCCCATGAACCACAGCCTAGGGTTAATGATGGTGCTAATTTGAAGTTGTATAAATCACCAATACCACCTTGAGAAGCTGGGGTGTTAATCAAAATACGTGCAGTTTTCATTCTAAAACCAAAGGTTTTAACACGTTCTGTCTGAGTGTCTTGATCGGTATACAAGCCTGATGTATGACCTATACCGCCTAAGGTCACTAAGGCCTCTGCTTTATCCATTGCTTCGTTAAAGTCTTTGGCTTTATACATACCTAACAACGGAGACAATTTCTCGTGGGCAAATGCTTCCGCATCATCAATATCGTTAACTTCCCCAATTAGTACTTTAGTATTACTGGGGACTTCAAAGCCTGCCATGGCCGCAATAGCTACCGCACTTTGACCAACGATATCAGCATTAAGGCCACCATTTTTAAGAATGACATTTTGCATCGCCGCAGTTTCAGCTTTAGATAAAATATGACCACCGTAATGAGCAAAACGTTCTTTAACTTGCTTATATATACTGTCTACTACAATCACGGCTTGTTCAGACGCACACACAACACCATTATCGAAGGTTTTTGACATTAAAATAGAGCTAACAGCACGTTTAATATCAGCGGTTTCGTCGATCACGATAGGAGTGTTACCCGCACCAACGCCGATAGCAGGTTTACCAGATGAGTAGGCGGCTTTCACCATGCCTGGACCACCAGTGGCTAAAATTAAATTAACTTTTGCGTGGGTCATTAATTGGTTTGATAATGCAACACTGGGTTGATCTATCCAGCCAATAATATCCTTAGGCGCACCAGCCGCTACTGCTGCATCTAATACTATTCTCGCAGCGGTAGTCGTTGAGTTTTTGGCTCTTGGATGTGGAGAAAAAATAATCCCATTACGAGTTTTTAAACTAATAAGTGCTTTAAAAATAGCGGTCGATGTTGGATTAGTGGTTGGCACAATACCGCAAATAATGCCGACAGGTTCGGCAATGGTGATGGTACCAAAGGTGATATCTTCGGAAAGAATTCCGCAGGTTTTTTCATCTTTATACTTGTTATAAATATATTCAGATGCGAAGTGGTTTTTAATCACTTTATCTTCTAATACACCCATACCCGTTTCGATTACCGCCATTTTAGCCAATGAAATACGCGCATCTGCAGCAGCAAAAGCAGCGGCTCTAAAAATGGCATCTACTTTTTCTTGGCTAAAGTTTGCAAATTCAGCCTGAGCCTTGGCAACGCGTTCTACTAATAAATCAAGTTCTTGTGTATTGGTGACTGTCATAGTGGTTTCCTTTAAAAACATTCAACAAAGCAGTTTTGCAAAACATTCTTTGTAAATAAAATTACATCTTCTAGTGGCTGTTTGTTGTGATGATGACCACAAAATCGTAATAATTGGTAATTTTATTACGGTTTAGGTGTTTTTAAATCAGTAATATCGCATCTTAATAAGGCTTTGATTTCACTATCACTTAAAACACCCTAGTACACAATACTATGGTTATTTATGTTAATTACAGCATGAAAGCCTTGTTTACATAACGAATTAACAGGCCTTCGTTGAGTGAAATTGGTTGGTATTGAAGCATTAGTCATTGTTTTATATTTAAAACGGTATGTTTCTTGTTCACTTTTATAAGTGACTCTGAAGCAAATTATTAACCAATGTAAAAATACAGCATTGAAATTTAATAATATTTTATTCCTTGCTAGGCTACATAAGCAATGCCTAAAGTTTGTTTAGCTTATTTAATTGAAGATTTGTGATTGACATCAATATTTATAAAAGGGAATATGCTCAGTAGAGGGGCATTTGCTCATTATGTGTTTTTAGAGCAATTGAATAGCTTTAGTGATCTATACACGCCTTATGCAGCATTAGTGGGCCTATCAACTATGACGATATTGGATAAATGATTGTTATTTGATGTCCAACAAGCTGTAAAATGGATTTATAGTTCTGATTTATAGCGTTAAGGCGGGTATATGAACACTGATACACAATTGATTATTTTTGACTGTGATGGCGTGATTATCGACAGTGAAGTCATTAGTGCCAAAGTGTTAATCGACAAACTCGCCGAGTTGGGCTGCACCATTGACATGGCGTTTGTACAAGAACACTTTTTAGGTTGTCAATTTACAACTGTAGCAGACAAGGTGAAGCGTTTATTGTCTACCAGCTTACCTCAACATTTTGAGGAAGAGTATCGACAGCAATTACTTGTAGAATTTGAAAAAAATTTAACGGTAACAGATGGCATCAAATCAGTATTGTCTAGCTTGAAAGTACCATATTGTATTGCAACCAGTAGCAGTTTACCCCGAACAACGAGAGCATTAGAGGTGGTGGGATTAACCGAGGTGTTTGGCAGTCATATCTTTACTGCAAGCCAAGTTAAACAAGGCAAACCTGCTCCCGATTTATTTTTATTTGCAGCAGACGCAATGGGCGTAGAGCCTCAGCATTGTTTAGTCATAGAAGACAGTTATTTTGGTGTAAGTGCTGCAATTACAGCCAATATGAACGTGATTCATTATGTTGGTGGTGGTCATATTATCGATCGCCTTGATAATGAATTACACCGAGTATCACAAGTATTTCCAACAGTGCCAGTATTAAGTCATTGGCAGAATTTTGATCGTTTAATGCCAGCATTAGTGCGTTGATAGTGCATAAAAGGGATAGCATGGATACCAAATCAAACTCTGAACTCGCAAGACTAGAGCAAGCTGCACGTGCTGCCTGGCTATATTATGTTGCTAAAAATACTCAAGATGAAATCGCTCAAAAATTAGAAGTATCAAGACAGTCTGCACAGCGTTTAGTTGCTTTAGCCGTGAGTGAAGGCCTAATTCAAGTCCGTTTAGACCATCCAATTGCTAAATGCATGGAATTGGGACATCAACTGACCCAGGCCTTTAACTTACTAGAATGCGAAATTGTACCAAGCGATCCCGCTGACAGCAGTTCGGTTCATGGATTAGCACAAGGTGGTGCGAGTGTATTAGAGCGTTATTTAAAGTCCGAACAGCCAAAGACGTTAGCTTTTGGCACAGGCCGCGCACTTAAAGCGTGTATCGATGAGTTACCTTCAATGCAGTGCCCACAGCATAAAATCGTATCGTTATTGGGCAATATGATGCTCGACGGTTCAGCATCTGCTTTTGATATCGTAGTGAGTATGGCCAATAGAGTACAAGCTAAGCACTACCCAATGCCGTTGCCCGTTATTGCCAGCTCGGTAGCTGAGAAACAGCTTTTGCATGACTTGGCGCCGGTAAAAAGTATTTTTGAATTAGTCAAACAAGCTGATGCGACTTTTGTCGGAATCGGCCACATGGGCATAGAGCCACCATTACTACTTGACGGTTTTATTAATCAGTCTCAGTTAGATGCATTAGTTAATAATGATGCGATCGGTGAAATCATTAGTTGGGTTTATAACCAACAAGGACAATTACTTGATAATTCAATCAATCAACTGGTGATGAGCTCACCGTTAAATATTGACTTAACCAATCCTGTCTATGGTATCGCGGCAGGGCAGCAAAAAGTGGATGCGATATTTGCAGCATTACAAGGCCGATTAATTAATTCATTAATTACCAATGAATATACTGCTGAAAGATTATTGGCTAAACTAAAGTAATTATAAAAAATATAAAAATACTTATAAAATAAATATAAAAATACTTACATTGAGATTTAAGTAATACTCAGCGAGTAAGTTAGTATCCATAATCTTACTAATACTAATACT
Source organism: Shewanella vesiculosa (assembly GCF_021560015.1). NCBI lineage: Bacteria > Pseudomonadati > Pseudomonadota > Gammaproteobacteria > Alteromonadales > Shewanellaceae > Shewanella > Shewanella vesiculosa. Next base: position 1,019,463 of record NZ_CP073588.1, read on the forward strand.
AATACTAATACTAATACTTTAGTCATTAATAAGGACGATAAAAATATAAATGGGGTTATTATTTCTACTCAAGCGAAATAATAAATAGTCAGTAAAGGTTATACAGTATCACTTTATCATCATTTTTAGGTGAGGGTTTTACTTATCTCCTAAACAGGAAATAAAAATAATGACAATAAGTCAACATGAGGCTTCATTCAAACTGATGAATGAAGAGCAACTTCCCGTTGCCAAAAATAAATTGCACGGTTGGAAACATTTTGCAGGTTTGTATGCTGGGGAGCATGTTGCCGCAACTGAATTTGTTATTGGGGCAACGTTTGTCGCTTTAGGGGCGTCGACCATTGATATTCTTTTAGGCTTACTTATTGGCAACCTACTAGCCATGTGTTCATGGTGGCTATTAACTGCACCAATTGCGGTCGAAACGCGTTTAAGTTTATATAATTACTTAAATAAAATTGCAGGCGATTCGATGACTAAGCTTTATAATTGGGCAAACGTGGTGATCTTTTCGGTGATATCGGCAGCAATGATCACTGTATCATCCACTGCAGTTCGCTTCTTGTTTGATATTCCCGCACAGTTAAATTGGTATCCCAGTAGTCTATGGTTTGTGATGATTGTATTAGCCGTTGGCTCAATTGTTGTTGTGGTCGCCATGTATGGTTTCTCGACTGTGGCAGATTTTTCTAAAATCTGTGCGCCTTGGTTATTTGTTATCTTCATCGCGGGTTCTTTTTCGTTATTCCCAGCGTTATCAAATCATGTGATTGGTAGCACCACTCTCAATAGCTGGCAAGATTTTATGACGATAGGTGATAGTTCAATCTGGACCGGCTTAAATGATAAAGGCGAGCCTGGTATTGGCTTGCTCGAAGTGATTGGTTTTGCATGGGCCGCCAATTCAATTACTCATTTTGGTTTGATTGATATGGCAATTTTTCGTTTCGCTAAACGTAAAAGTTATGGTTTGTTATCAGGTGTCGGGATGTTCTTTGGTCATTATTTAGCGTGGATCTCCGCAGGTATTATGGGGGCGGGGACTGCCGTCATACTTAAGACCACTATTAGCCAACTCGATCCCGGTGATGTGGCATATCAAGCTCTAGGTTTTTCTGGTTTTGTGATTATCATTATTGCTGGTTGGACTACTGCTAACGCCAATCTCTATCGCGCAGGATTAGCTGCACAGTCGATATTTGTTAAACAATCTCGTGAACGTACTACTGCGATAGTCGGTCTTGTGACCATGGTGATTGCCTGTTTCCCGTTTGTATTTACTCAGATGTTACCCTTATTGACTTACGCTGGTTTATTAGTCGTTCCTGTGGGAGGCATAGTGTTTGCTGAACACGTGTTATTTCCTAAGATTGGTTTAACCCGTTATTGGGCTAAATATCAAAACTTAACCAAGAGCACTCCGGCAATTGCATCTTGGGCATTAGCACTCGTGTTTGGTTTTGGCCTAAATACGCTTAATATTATTTCATTTTATTATTTGTTTATTCCTACGTGGATATTCACCATTATTATTTATACTTTATTAGCTAATAAATATGGTGCAGGTTTGGATTATTCTGAACATATTAAAGCTGATGAAATAGAGCAAAAGCAAATTGCACAGTATCAGGATACTATGGCCAAAGGTGATAACCCTCACGTTGAAGACAATAGTAAATTAACAAAATTACTCAATGGTTTTGCATTTTTCTCATTGGTTATGATTAGCATTTTGGCGGCAAGAGTGATGTTTTATAGCCCAACTATGGAGATCTATACCGTTAATAAATCACTGTTTGAAACCATCTGCCTGGTTTGTACTGTTATTTATTTTAGTTGTTCTTATGTCGCATTAAGAAGACATAAAAAATTAAATTATCATACTGCTGAACCAAGACTTATACGAACAACGGCAAATGAGTCTTAGTCTGAAGTGTTATTTAATTGAAATAACATTCAGTTCCATCATTTATTATTTTATGAGGCATGTACATGCATCACGCTCAACAAGTAAACGTTCCACTTAAGACCTTAAATCAACAATGTTTATCCACTTTACCTAGTGATGTTGATGTACCTAGGTACGACCGTAGTAAGTTAACAGCAGGTATCGTTCACATTGGTGTTGGCGGTTTCCACCGTGCTCATCAAGCGGTATACATTAATGAGTTATTAAAACAGCCGGGCTCTGAATCTTGGGCTATTTGTGGCGTTGGTTTATTAGAAGCCAATCGTAGTTTACGTGATGTGTTGGTTAAACAAGACTACTTATACAGTTTAACCGTTCGTCATCCGAATGGTCAGATTGATCATCAAGTGATTGGGGCTATGATTGATTTTCTGTTCGCACCAGAAAATAAGCAAGCCGTGATTGATCGATTGATACATCAACATACTAAAATTGTGTCACTGACAATTACTGAAGGGGGCTATAACTTTAACCCTGCTACGGGTGAGTTTGATTACTCTAACCCAGATATTATTCATGACATGAGTCATCCAGAAGATCCTATTACCGCATTTGGTTATCTAACTGCCGCATTGAAGCAACGTAAAATCAAAGGGATGAAACCTTTTACGGTGCAGTCTTGTGACAATATTCAGCATAACGGTGATATGACTCGTAAAATGCTGTTGGCCTTTGTGAATAAAAACGATACTCAATTAGGCAAATGGATAGCAGATAATGTCTCGTTTCCTAATGCGATGGTAGATCGTATCACCCCAGTGACCACCAAAGCCGACATTGATTATGTTGCCAGTACTTTAGGTATTAATGATCAATGGCCGATCACGTGTGAAGCGTTTAGCCAATGGGTCATTGAAGATAATTTTAGTGACGGTCGTCCACCGTTAGATAATGTCGGTGCACAATTTGTTGCTGATGTTACTCCGTTTGAAAAAATGAAGATCCGCTTATTAAATGCTGGCCATTCAGTATTAGGTTTATTAGGCTCTATCCATGGCTTTGCCACCATTGATGAGTCAGTATATGATCCACTATTTGCAGGCTACTTACGCCGCTTTATGGACGATGAAGTCACGCCGTTAATTGAACAACTTGAAGGGATTGATTTAACCCAATACAAAGACACCTTAATTGAACGTTTTGCCAATCCGAACATTAAAGACAGTTTGGCGCGTATTTGCTCAGAAAGTTCGGCAAAATTGCCTAAATTTATCATTGCAACGATTAATGAAAATATCGCCTTAGGCCGCGATAGCTCATTGGCGACTTTAGTGATTGCGGCGTGGTGTTTATACAGTGACAAGCGCGTCGATCAGCAGGGGCAGACATTAGCGATTAGTGACCAAATGGCACCGCAATTACACGATTTTGCCAGCAAGACGGCGCAAGAACCGTTGGCTTTTTTACAGTTAAGCGATTTATTTGGTGATCTTTGTCATCAAGCAAGCTTTTGCCAAGATTATCGCCAAGCGATTGCGGCCTTATATGCACCAGAAAGTGAGATTAAAACCATTATGCAAGCAAGATTAGACGCTAAGGAACAGTGATGAACAGTATATTAATCAATCATAAAGCCACCGAAGATATCAATATCAGCTGTTTTGGTGAGGTATTATGGGACTGTTTTCCTGACGGTAAACGCGTTGGCGGCGCGCCGTTAAATGTCTGTGTCAGACTCAACGCCTTGGGGATTAAAGGGGCAATGATCAGTGCGGTTGGCGACGATCAATTGGGTCATGAATTATTGGCTTTCATTGATGAACGCGGCGTTAATCGGAATTGTATCGCCATTGATACCGTAAAAAGTACCAGTACAGTGCAAGTGAGCTTAGATAAAAGTGGTTCGGCGTCTTATGACATCGTCGCCGATACTGCCTGGGACAATATCGCATTAACTGACGCTATCATCGATCTTGTTCATTGTTCAGATGTGTTGGTGTTTGGCAGTTTAATCGGTCGAAGTGCGGTGTCACTTGGTACATTAACGGCGCTGGTAGGTTTAGCCAAATTTAGTGTGTTTGATGTCAATCTTCGTGCGCCACATTATCAACTTGAGAGTATTGTCGAGTTAATGAAGCAAGCAGATTTTATTAAGCTCAATGATGATGAACTCTACGAAATCGCTAAGGCCATGGGCTCGCCATTTCACTCACTTGAGCAAAATCTCGAGTTTATTGCTGTCCAAACCCATACCGATTATTTATGTGTCACCAAAGGCAGTCATGGTGCATTACTGAGTATTGCTGGGAAGAAGTATTATAATTCAGGATATTTAGTCAATGTAGTTGATACCGTTGGCGCCGGAGATTCTTTTTTAGGGTCGTTACTGTATCAATTGTGCACAGATACTAATCCGCAGTATGCAATTGATTTTGCTTGTGCAGTGGGTGCTATGGTTGCTCAGTCTCAAGGCGCTACGCCACAGCTGACGTTAAATCAAATCCAAGTGTTTATGTACCCACAGTAAACGGTCCGATGTTTTTGTTGTGTGCAGAGTGCAGAGTGCAGAGTGCAGTGTGGGTTATTTCCCCTTATCTAACCCGTTAGCGCTTGGTCGTAATGACCAAGCGCTTTTTTATGGAAACTTAACGGCGGCAATTAATTTTATTGCTCGCTGCTTAACTCCATAATACCCGCTGCTTTTGAACCAAATAGTTGCTGATGTAAGCGACTTGCAAATCCATCTGTCATGCCAGAAATATAATCGGCAATCACTCGCATTGAATTATTCCCTTCATTACGCTCCACTAACCATCGCTCACGAGTATTGACGGGTAAAAGACGTTCAGGATCTGAGGCAAATGCTTCAAATAATTCCATCACAATTTGTTGGCCTTTGTATTCCAGCATTTGGATTTCCGGTTTACGAATAACGTACTTGAATACTAATTGTTTCAGTACATGCAATGTTGCAGCAAAGTCTGGCTCCAGTTCGGCATTATATTTTAATAAGTCTTCGTCAAACTGCGGATTGGCACTAATACCAATCGCGGTGACGAAACCGTTGACTAAGGTACCGATAGCATCTTTACGTAAATGATGCTCATGGGAAAACAGTTTGCCACCAATGCTAGCCATTTCCGATATCAGCCATTGATCTTTGATTTCAGTTAATTGATCGACCACATCGCGTTGCCACTGATGTTGGTTGACAATCCCCATGACAATGGCATCTTCGAGATCGTGTACTGCGTAAGCTATGTCATCAGCCAACTCCATAATCGAGCAATCAAATGATTTATAGCGTGTTTTTAAATGGGGATAATCAAGGTGCGTATGGCTTTGTTCACTGCTGATAAATAATTGCCTGTCAGACTCGGATAATGGCGCTAATACCCAATCAATAATGGGCTTGTCATCATTAAACAATCCTTTTACCGGCGGCCATTCTGAGGGTTTTAATTGACGGTGATTAACGATATCTGGTCGTTGTTGATCCACAAATAACTGCCCATGAGTTGCGGGATATTTCATTACCCCGAGTAACGTTCGGCGGGTCAGGTTCATTCCCCATGAAGGCGTGTAGGGTTCTAAACGAGTTAAAATCCGAAAGGTTTGCCCATTGCCTTCAAAGCCACCATGATGGCGCATCATGTAATTTAATGCCACTTCACCGCCGTGTCCGAAAGGAGGATGACCTATATCGTGGGCTAAACAAATTGATTCAATTAGGCTCATTGAATTGAGTAAATACCGCAGTTCTGGATATTTCCGCCGTAGTTGAGCAGTAATGCCGGTACCAATTTGTGACACTTCTAATGAATGTGTCAGCCGAGTGCGATAAAAGTCATTCATACCAACGCCAAGCACTTGTGTTTTGGCTTGAAGCCGACGAAATGCAGCTGAATGCAGAATACGGGCGCGATCACGCTGAAATGGACTACGATGATCATTTCGGCGTTGTTTATCTTCACCGAGTAAACGCTGTAGCCAACGACTGCTCTGTTGTGTATCACTGGACTCGATGGTGTTATCAGGCATAAAATTCCTTTACAGCATTTGATTAATTTCGTCTAAATTCAATGTGAAACTTGGAATAAAACACTCACGGAAATAACCTACAGCAGGGTTAGGGTTGTCGTCTAACATTTGTTCTAAACGTTTACGGGCACTATTAAATTCACTATTACCGGCTTTTTGTTCTTCTAGGCACTTTAAATATGCGCAAAGTGTATCCGCCGCTTTTACAATGGCCTTATATTGCGGGTCGGCTTCTTCACTGATAAACAGACTACGATAATCTTCTCTAAACTCAACAGGGACCATTTCCAGCATACGCTGTTCTGCTATAGCTTCTATTTTTTTATATTCGGCTTCGATTTCTTTATTAAAGTACTTTACTGGTGTCGGTAAGTCGCCGGTCAAAATTTCACTGGCATCATGATAAATGGCAATCGCAGCCGCTTTATTAGCATCTAAGTCAGTGGCGAATTTTTTATTACTGATGATCACTAAAGCGTGAGCGACCATCGCCACTTGTAGCGAATGCTCTTGAACGTTTTCACGGCGTACGTTATGCATTAACGGCCAACGTTGGATCAGTTTCATCCGTGATAAATGGGCAAATAAATGACTCATGAGACTCCTTACTTCGCTCAATAGTTTGTCTCAGCTTACAGCAGCTTATCGATAAAAAAAAGCGACTGTTCAGTCGCTTAGTATTTTATGGCAGAGATATTGTGTCTATTGACGATAATCTTCTAAGAAATTGCCAAATTCAGTCATTGCTTTAGTTAGATCTTCTTTATACGGTAAAAAAACCACGCGTAAATGATCCGGTTCTGGCCAATTAAAGGCTGTGCCTTGAACTAGCAAAATCTTTTTATTTCTGAGTAAATCTAATACCAAGCGTTCGTCATCGCGTAAATTAAACTTTTTCATGTCTAATTTCGGGAATGCGTACAAGGCACCTTGTGGCTTTTTGCAACTGACACCAGGAATTTGGTTAAGCAATTCATACACAGCATCACGTTGAATCGTTAAACGGCCATTAGGTAATATCAGCTCATTAATGGACTGATAGCCGCCCAATGCGGTTTGAATCGCATGTTGATTGGGTACGTTGGCGCACAAGCGCATTGAAGCAAGCATTTCTAAACCTTCAATGTAGCTTTTAGCGGCTTTTAAATTACCCGATAACATCATCCAACCCACACGAAAGCCTGCGGCGCGATACGCTTTTGATAAGCCATTAAAGGTGATAGTTAGAATATCATCAGACAAACCTGCTGCAGGAATATGTTTAGCTTCGTCATAGAGAATTTTATCGTAAATTTCATCAGCAAATAAAATCAAATCGTGCTGGCGACATAGCTCAATAACTTGCAACAACAACTCTTTACTGTACACAGCACCAGTAGGGTTGTTTGGGTTGATTAATACTATCGCGCGGGTGCGACTACTAATTTTACTGTTAATGTCGTCTAAGTCAGGAAACCAATTCGCTTCCTCATCACAACGATAATGCACTGCTTTGCCGCCAGCCAGGTTTGCAGCTGCTGTCCATAACGGGTAATCAGGTGAGGGGATTAGGACTTCATCATCAGTATTGAGCAATCCTTGCATAGCCATGACGATAAGTTCTGACACACCATTACCAATATAGATATCTTCAATATCAACGCCAAAAATACCCTGTGCTTGATAATGTTGCACAATTGCTTTGCGGGCAGAAAATAAGCCTTTTGACTCACAATATCCTTGAGCACTTGGCAGGTTTAAAATAACGTCACGAACAATTTCTTCTGGCGCTTCAAATCCAAACGGGGCCGGGTTACCGATATTAAGCTTTAAGATACGATGACCTTCGTCTTCTAAACGGCGGGCTTCTTTGTGCACTGGTCCACGGATATCGTAGCAAACAGAGTCAAGTTTATTGGATTTGATAATGGGTCGCATACTACTCTCAATAACTAAATACGGCTTAAGTTAGCGAACCATAACGAATTTATCGTTATTGTGAAAGGGGCAAATGGGTAAAAATGATAATAATATCAGTCAAAAATACTGTTTTCTGGGCTAAATTAGGCTTTGCTTCAGTGTTTTATGCTATTTATGACGCTGTATTTAGTGGTGATATAGGGTTTAATAACAAAAAAGCCAGCACGTAGTGCTGGCTTTTAATGAGTTGACTTGTGTTATTACTATTTTACTAATAACCCAAGTTAACTGGCGATTAAACGCGCTTTTTGAACTCGCCTGTACGAGTATCAATTTCGATCTTGTCACCCACTTTAACAAAGTCAGCTACCGTAATAGTACCACCACCAGTAATGGTAGCTGGCTTCATTACTTTGCCTGAAGTGTCGCCACGAGCTGAAGGCTCTGTGTAGATAACTTCACGTACAATGTGAACTGGTAATTCAACAGAAATTGCTTTCTCGTTGTAGAAAGTCACTTGGCAAACGTCTTCCATACCATCAATGATATAGTCAGCAGCATCACCTAAGTTGTCAGCTTCTACATCATACTGGTTGTATTCTTCATCCATGAATACATACATAGGGTCAGCAAAGTAAGAGTAAGTACAATCAAGACGTTCTAAAATGATATCGTCTAACTTGTCTTCACCTTTAAAGGTTTGTTCAGTACCAGAATCTAGCAATACGTTCTTTAATTTTAACTTAACGATTGCAGCGTTACGGCCAGAACGAGTTGTTTCAGTCTTCTGAACAACCCATGGGCTGCCATCTAACATGATCACGTTACCAGGACGGATTTCATGAGCAGTTTTCATTTCACTATTTCCTATATATTTGGACTTTTTTTATTTATAGAGCAGTATCTTAGCAATTGTTAACGAATTGAACGAGTCGACTCGCAAGATCTGCATCATTTAACGCGTTAATTGGCCATTTAATCGCATGGTGCGTTAAAGGCAAACTAACAGAATTTAACTGTTGCCAGTGCATTACTACCGAGTTTGTATCACCACAGTTGAAGGCCGAATTCACCTCAGACCAAGTGGTAGCAATTTCTGGAGCAAGATTATCGCAGTAAATTTGCATAAAAGCTTGTAATTTTACCAGGTGATAATCATCTTCTTGAGGATAAATGTGCCATATAAAGGGTTTTGCGGCCCATTGAGCACGTAAAAACGAATCTTCACCCCGCACAATATTAAAATCACAGCTCCATAGCAAGCGATCAAAGTCATTTTGATCTGTCATAGGTAATATATGTATGGTTAGGTTGCCAAGAGTAAATTGTTGACCGGGCATCAAATCTGCAATGGCGCAAGGTAATAAACTGGATAAACTATGTAAACTACGGCCTTTAGGGATAAGCGCATGGATGGGCGTAGACGATGCTTTCCATAATTCACACAGCGCAGTTAACGCGGGAGTTTCATAACTGAAAACACTGATTACCCTATCTTGAACATTAATACCCTGCAAACCTAGTTGCTCGAATAATGCTAATTTATGTTTCGGATCGGCTTGCCATTGATCTCGTTGCTTGAACAATTGTGTTTCACAAATCAGTCCGCCAGTTTTAGGGCTAAATCCTGGAAAGTAAAACCACTTCTTAACACCATTTGGCTGTGTCGATGGTAGTCCATGACAGCCATCAACCCATTTTTCAGCGCTTAAATATTCAAGGTTTAACCAAATAGGCGTCTGAGTATCTGGCTGAATATGTAACTGGCCAATAATAGATTTAACCTGTGATGGTAATTCACAAGCAAAGGCTTCTATTATCACAGTGCCAGCTTCATACTCTATTTTAATTGGGGTTTCCCAGTGAAAAATATTCACGCCATTGAATTCCTGCTGGCTTTTTGCAGGATTTAGCAAGGGTAAAATATGAGAAAAACTCAATAGATCGTCGACCCATAAATTAATGGGTATGCCATATTCGCTTGCCAATTGTTTAGCTAAACGCCAAGTTACACCTATGTCGCCGTAGTTATCAACCACGGTACAAAAGATATCCCAATGAGGGGGTAATGGGTTTGAATGATGGACTGACATATTAATAGTTACTTAATCGTTAAACCTAAACTATAGGCATAAAAAAGCGGCAATAAAGCTTTCAATCACAAAACTAATCTGATGATGTGGGTTAGTCTTCTAACTCAGCTAAACACATTTCTTCATATATCTGCTTAACCCAACCGTCAACACGTTCTTCGGTAAGTTCTGGCTGACGATCCTCGTCAATCCCTAAACCAACAAAGTGCTTGTCATCAGCCATGCCTTTAGATGCTTCAAAGTTATAACTTTCTGATGGCCAATTACCAATAATAATGCCACCACGAGCTTCAACGATATCTCGTATCATGCCCATAGCATCAAGGAAGTATTCAGCATAATCTTCTTGGTCACCACAACCAAAAATAGCGACTAGTTTATCGGTGAAGTCGATTTGCTCAAGTTCTGGGAAAAAAATCATCCCAATCACACTGTGCTTCGCCGTAATACCAAGTTGGAATACCAAACATAAGCAAATCGTATTCAGCAATTTGCTCTTTAGTACTCTTGGCGATGTCTTTGACATCTAACATGCTTTTACCCAGTTTTTTCTGGATCATTTTGGCTACAGCTTCGGTGTTGCCAGTGTCGCTACCGAAAAAAAGACCTACAGTTGCCATTGTCTATCCTTTAAATATCTAGTTCGCGTTGTGCGATGTTCTAAAAACGTCTCAGTTGTCGAGTTGCTGTTGCAGAATAAATTCGATTAACTGGCTACGGCTGATGTTACTGTTCAAAGCTTGTTGGTTCAAGGCATCATATAAATCTTGTGACACCTTTAACTCTATTCGTTTTAAACCGTTAGCGCGATCACGCTGAATTTGGTTACGCTTATTGATCTTTAATTGCTGCTCACGAGACAGTGGGTTACTTCTCGGACGCCCACGGCGAGTTTCTGCGGCAAAAAGGTCAATAGTCGTTCTATCTGTTGTTTCTTTTGCCATTGTACTCTTTAACCGATCCCAGAGCCTTCCCAGGTCATCTGAATAATACCTTTTGCAATAAACCCGGCGCAGCCGAGGAATAACACTGCCCAAACAATATATCGACCAAATTTGGGGACGTCACCCTGTTTAAGCACATCATGGATAGCCATGCCGATAAAAAAGAATATCGATGCAAAAAACAGGTTTAAGCCAACCGCTTCAATTTGATCCATGTATTGGTTTAACATACTTCTACCTTCGCGATTAAGTGTCTGGCGAAAAGAGGGCGCGAATATATCACATCAGGATACGATCGGCTATGTACAAAAGGGGAAATATTAAAAATTTACCCTTGGTTTTGTTCAATAAACTCAGACACGATACGGTTAAATATCTCTGGCTTTTGGGCATGTAACCAATGACCTGTGCCATTTAATGTTTTCGCGCTGGCATGTGGAAATTGACGCATGATCTCATCGCGATGTTCAGCCGTGACATAATTTGACTCACCGCCACGGATAAATAATGCAGGTTTATCGAAATGGTTGTCGTCTGTTAACGGTAATGTCCAGCCAATAATACGATCATAAGATTCAATTAGCCCAGTTAAATTCATTTTCCATTCAAAACCGCTATCAGTGCGTTGCAGATTCTTAAGTAAAAACTGCGATGTTGGCTCATCAATACCGGCAGACGTTAAATGTAATAAGGCAGATTTGCGCGTGGTATTGGCGTTTAATTCTAAACTGGTTAGGCCTGCAAACACGATTTCATGTCTTGGGCTGTAGGCAACAGGTGCGATATCGGCAACAACCAAGCTTATAACTCGCTCAGGATGAAGCAGTGCCATTGCCATGGCAATTTTACCACCCATTGAGTGGCCAACCACATGGGCTTGTGTAAGATGTAATTCATCGAGAACATCTATCATGGCATCAGCCAACTGTGGGTAGTCCATCTGGTCCCAATGCTCACTTAAGCCATGATTGGGGACGTCAACCCGAATAACTTGATGTTGTTGTTCAAGTACACTACCGAGATTTTTTAGATTATCAAGATTGCCAAATAGCCCGTGAATAAGTAGGACGGCTTCACCTTGACCAGAAGATACGAAATGCATAACGCAATAAGCTCATTGGGACAATTTGTACGGCAGATTTTGCTGTAATGAGCCAATCAAATCAAGTCATCATAACGATAGTGACCATTGTTGATGATATTTTACCCGCCTTTTGATAAATTTTTAAGAATATAGGCCATTTAATGATTTTGTGACTTTATTAGTTGGTTAAGCTTGGCTTACACTGAAGCCATAATTTTTGATCGCATTAGTAATAGGCGGTCTGCGCTCCCGAATTACCAAGCGCCAGTCAAATAATGGCGACAGTAGTACAAAGACCGATAGAAAAAGGATGACTCTGATGAAATACATTGAGATTGACGAAGAACTTTATCGCTTTATTGCCAGTAAGACTGAACGCATTGGCGAAAGCGCTTCGGATATTTTACGTCGTTTACTGAACTTGTCAGTTGAAAATGTCGATATAAGTTTACCCGCTTCCATCAGTCAGCCTAGTTTAGAATCTGAATCAGCAGCTAGTCATCATCCGGTTTTTAACCAAGCAAAAGCTGCTGTTGAAAAAATCATTGCTGAACAAAATAGCACTGGCCAATACAATCTTGCAGATGAACAAACATCGTCGCCAGCAACGATTGATTTTGATGCTATTGTTAGTCAGCATTTGTTGAGCCAGCAAAAAGGTGCAGTAGGGCGTTTTATGCACTTATTAGCCAGTCTTGAAACCACAGCTCGCAGTGACTTTGATAAAGTACTGAATGTACAAGGGAAAGGGCGCTTGTATTTTGCTCGTTCTAAACAAGCGCTACTCAATTCTAGTCAATCTTCTAATCCAAAAGAAATCGCTGCTAGCGGGTTCTGGGTGACAACCAATAACAATACTGCCAAAAAACAAACGATATTAACTGAAGTATTAGAGCATTTAGGTTGCGATAGTGAACGAGCCAAGAGTATCGCTGAACACATTTAATGTTTGAATTTTGTTGAGAATTATATTTTTCATTTACTAACAGGAGACCATTCGTGGCCATTCACACACGCGCAGGGCAGCAAGCTTTACAAACGGATTTAGTGAATATTCCTAAATTAATGAGTCATTATTATCGCATTATTCCAAACGTGGAAGACGTGCAGCAAAAAGTGACGTTTGGCACTTCAGGCCATCGTGGTTGTGCCTATACCGCTAGTTTTAATCAAAACCACATATGGGCTATCACCCAAGCTGTGGTTGATTATCGTATTTCAGCCAATATTACCGGGCCAATGATTGTTGGTTTTGACACTCATGCACTGTCTTATGCGGCGTTTATGTCAGTCATTGAAGTGTTAACTGCTAACCAAGTCAAAGTATTAATTCAACAAGATGACGGTTTTACCCCGACACCTGTCGTATCTCAAGCAATTGTTCGTGCCAATTCGTCTGCACCTGCTGCCTTAATCGATGGCTTAATCATTACACCTTCGCACAATCCTCCACAAGATGGTGGCATTAAGTATAATCCACCTCATGGTGGCCCTGCTGAAGGTGAAATTACTAAAATCATCGAAACAAAAGCCAATGAATATCTAGCCAATCAGCTGTCAGGCGTTAAAAAAGTCAATTACGGTGTCGCGGTTAAATCCGGCTGGATTGATGAAGTCGATTTTATTGCACCTTATGTTGAATCTCTTGCTGAAGTGATTGATATGGAGGCGATTAAAAAAGCCAACATTCGAATAGGTGTTGATCCTTTAGGTGGGTCAGGTATTTATTATTGGCAACACATTGCGTCACAATATGGTCTTGATATCACCTTAGTTAATGACAAAGTTGATCCTACTTTTGGCTTTATGCCATTAGATAAAGACGGCAAAATCCGCATGGATTGCTCCTCTCCTTATGCGATGGCAGGCTTATTAGCCTTCAGCGAAGATTATGATTTATGTGTTGGTAATGACCCAGATTATGACCGCCACGGTATTGTGTGCCCGGGATTTGGTTTGATGAACCCGAATCATTACTTAGCTGTTGCGATAGATTATTTAATGACCCATCGTCCGCAATGGTCAGAGTCGTTAGCTGTTGGTAAAACCTTAGTATCAAGCGCGATGATCGACAGGGTTTGTAATGCCTTAGGCTGTCATTGTTTAGAAGTACCAGTTGGTTTTAAATGGTTTGTTGATGGCTTAGCCCAAAGCACCATAGCATTTGGCGGTGAAGAAAGTGCCGGTGCCGCTTTTTTAAAGCGTGATGGCAGTACTTGGTGTACCGATAAAGATGGTTTTATTTTAGCCTTGCTTGCGGCGGAGATTTTAGCCGTAACCGGTAAAACACCCGCTCAGCGTTATCAAGAGTTAACGACCAAGTTTGGCGAGAGTTTTTATACTCGTATTGATAGCCCTATTAGCCTTAAGAAAAAGGCCAAGTTTGAGCAATTAAATCGTGATAGTTTCACTGACACTCAATTAGCGGGTGAACCCATTACGGCTATTTTAAGCCACGCACCTGGCAATAATGCTGCCATTGGTGGCATTAAAGTCACTACCGAAAATGGCTGGTTTGCTGCGCGTCCATCAGGTACTGAAGCCTTGTTTAAAATCTACGCCGAAAGCTTTATTAGTCAGCAGCATTTGGATGACATTATTACTCAAGCACAGACTATGATTGACCAAGCCTTAAAAGGCTAAGTTTACTGTTAGTTGTTTAATCAATATAAAAAGCACTGATTTTCAGTGCTTTTTTTGCTTCTATTGATGAGATTTTTTTGTCAGTATGGCTTAACTGTTGGTTGTTAATAATTAATGTTAAGTCATTTCAAGGAAGATATTAATGAATAAATATATGTCACTACTTTTTTTACCGGCGATGATGTTAACGGCTTGCCAAACTCAACTTGAAACTGTTCAAGTACCTCAAGCCGTGTTTAATACAAAGGTAATCACTATTGAAAATTCTCAACTCAATCAATATTGGTTATTGGAGCAGATTAAACCTGTAATGTTAAACAAACGTCCTGATTGGTTACCAAGAGGTGCAGGTAAGGGCGAATATTATATTACGATTGACTCAAACGGTAACGAAGTCAGCAAAGAGCTTATTGGCTCGCAGCCAGAGGGCTGGATGACGCAAGCATTGGTCAATAAGATGCCAAAACAGCAGTATGAGCCTGCGGCATCGAATATTAAGCGAGTTCCAGTGAAAGTGAAAATGGATTTTGAAGTAAATCGTATGAATTGATCTTGAGGTTACTTAACCTCTATTGAGCGATTTAACCCAATATAACCCAATATAACAACAGGGTAGAATAATACATTCTGCCCTGTTGTTATTTTATAAACTAAACATTATTAGTGACAATAGTCACTACGCTAAATCAAATCGATCAGCATTCATTACTTTAGTCCATGCTTTAACAAAGTCTTTAACAAACTTTTCTTTTGAGTCATCTTGAGCATAGACTTCTGCATAAGAGCGTAAAATAGAGTTTGAGCCGAAGACTAAATCAACACGCGTCGCAGACCACTTCATCTTGCCTGTTTTGCGATCGATGATGTAATACAGGTTATCACCGGCAGGTTTCCATGTGTATGACATATCGGTTAAATTAACAAAAAAGTCATTCGATAATACGCCTACATTATCGGTAAATACGCCGTGTTTAGTATTGTCATAGTTAGTACCTAGCACTCGCATACCGCCGACCAAGACCGTCATTTCATGAGCGGTTAGGCCCATTAATTGAGTACGGTCGAGCATCATTTCTTCTGGCTGAACAATGTAGTCCTTCTTTTGCCAGTTACGATAAGCATCGTGTAATGGCTCTAACACTTCAAATGACTCAATATCGGTTTGCTCTGCAGTGGCGTCACCACGACCAGGAGCAAATGGCACAGTAATCTTAACGCCTGCTGCGTGAGCTGCTTTTTCAACCGCAGCGGTTCCGCCTAGGACGATTAAGTCGGCCATACTCACAGGTTTTGTTAGCCCAGCTTGAATATCAGTTAGGGTATCTAACACTTTATTTAATCTTGTGGGTTCATTGCCTTGCCAGTCTTTTTGCGGCGCTAAACGAATACGCGCCCCATTGGCTCCACCGCGATAATCTGATCCTCGGAAAGTTCGGGCACTGTCCCAAGCTGTCGCCACCAGTTCAGCAATGCTTAATTCACTGGATAAAATTTTAGCTTTAAGCTCAGTGATTTCTTGTTCACTTAAGCTGTAATCGACTTGTGGAATAGGGTCTTGCCAAATAAGATCTTCCGCAGGCACATCAGTTCCAAGGTAACGACTTTTAGGACCTAAATCACGGTGAGTCAGTTTAAACCACGCGCGGGCAAACACCTCTGAGAAATAGGCAGGGTCTTGATAAAAACGGTCTGAAATTTTGCGATATTCAGGATCTATTTTCATCGCCATATCAGCATCGGTCATAATTGGACTTAAGCGAATAGATGGGTCTTCAACATCAACCGGTTTATGCTCTTCCTTGATGTCGATAGGTTGCCATTGCCATGCACCAGCCGGACTCTTTTTCAGTTCCCACTCGTAGTTAAGCAGTAATTCAAAGTAGCCGTTATCCCATTGAGTAGGATGGGTTGTCCAGGCACCTTCGATTCCACTGGAAACGGTATCTCGGCCTATGCCTCGACTGGTTTTATTTAACCAACCAAAGCCTTGGTCTTCTAATTCAGCACCTTCAGGTTCGGCTTGTAAATTGTCGACATTGCCATTACCGTGACATTTACCAACAGTATGTCCACCCGCGGTTAATGCGACGGTTTCTTCGTCATTCATTGCCATACGTTCAAAGGTAGTGCGAATATCATGGGCGGTTTTTAATGGATCAGGATTACCATCAACACCTTCAGGGTTGACGTAAATTAATCCCATCATTACGGCTGCTAATGGATTTTCAAGATCTCTTTCACCAGAATAGCGGCTGTGCTCTGAACCGCTTGGTGCAAGCCATTGTTTTTCAGATCCCCAATAAATATCTGTTTCTGGATGCCATATATCGGCGCGGCCACCAGCAAAACCAAATGTTTTTAACCCCATCGACTCATAAGCTACGTTACCGGCTAAAATGATCAAATCAGCCCAAGAGAGTTTATTGCCATATTTCTTTTTGATCGGCCAAAGCAGTCTGCGCGCTTTATCGAGGTTAACGTTATCAGGCCAGCTATTGATTGGTGCAAAGCGTTGATTGCCAGTCCCTGCGCCACCACGACCATCAGCAATTCGATATGTGCCTGCAGAATGCCAAGCCATGCGGATCATTAATCCACCATAATGGCCCCAATCTGCTGGCCACCAATCCTTACTGTCTGTCATTAAAGTGGTTAAATCGTGTTTTACAGCAGCGAGATCGAGGCTTTTGAATGCTTCGCTGTAATTAAACGTCGGATCCATTGGATCCGTCTTTTTGTCATGCTGATGGAGAATATCGAGATTGATCGCTTTAGGCCACCAATCCATGTTATGGCTATCGTTTGAAGTATTGCTGCCATGCATAACAGGGCACTTACCTTGACTATGTTGTACTTTGTCCATGAGATTTCCCTTTATCACTAGAGTAGCTTAATTTTGATATATCATTGGATGACAAGCTCAGGCTAACTGACTGTGGTTACTAATTAAAGCGACTTTTTCCGGTTCAGTTAATCGCTTTTATTGATACATAAAAGTAAGTCGTTGATTCAAGTTTGCGCTAACGTAATAAACTCAGTCTAGTTATCAATACCATAAATGCGCCAGTAAATAACATCATGATGGAAATATACCGTCGGTTTTGCCAAGTCATAATGTTTACACTGTTTATCAACAAGCCCTAATGAGAGCCAAGATTAACACCATTAACCTTTTTTAAAGCCGCTGTGACTTACATGTTTTATGCCAATGCCATTTAGCGGGTTAGGTTTAAATACATCATTAGCCTTAACGATAAGCATTGTTAAGGCAATTATCTGGATGTAGAACTAGTTCTTATTGCATTGAGGAAGTAAAAATAGATGAGTTTTATTAACGGCTAACGTATTGTCTAGGTGCTACACATAAAAATGGCTAACCCAATACCGGTTAGCCATTGAAGCGATAATACACTATAGCAGTTGTGCCAAAAGGTTGTTGCTTTACAGTGACCGATAATTTTTAAATCAAATACTTAAGGGTGATTGTTGGTAGGGTTTTATCCACGATAACCAAATAATTTTTGTTCCATGATCGCTTTGCTTACGGCTTCCGGAACGGCGTTAATCCAATCACCTTGACCGCGGCAAATTTGTTGTAAAATTTCTCGCGAGAAAATATTAAATAAATCAGGGTTGCTCGACTCAATACTGGTGATAAAGCCATTATCGAGAACATGACGGAATAAATAGCGCAGGTTATTGGGGACACTAATGGTCGTTAAGTTATTCAGATCACCTTTTTCATCTCGTTCAGGGTAAACGAACAAGCGCGTGTTATCGGGGAATAATTTACCGAATGCTTCGAGTATTCCGCCTTCCATTCCACGATAATATTCTTCATCAAAAATTTGTTTAATATTAACCATACCGACCACAATGCCGATTTGTAATTGGGTGTATTGGCGGAAATAGGCTCGTAACGAGAAATATCGAGTATAGTCGGACACCATGACATTGTAGCCGAGTAAATTAAGTAACTTGACCCGTTCCATAATGTCTTTTTCAGACATGTTGGCATCTTTACCGCTCAAGTCATTTAAGGATATTTCAGCAATCAATACGGTACTTTTATCTGTTACACCATCGAGTAAGGAAAAGGCTTTATAGCCTTGTTCGATCATATCGACATTAAGTTTTGTTACTGGCTTAAATGAGCCTCGAATGGTTAATACGTTCTTTTTGTAAAGCATGTCAGCAGGAACTGCGACACTGCCATCCGCTTTAAACATAATGGCGCGCGTTTTCCAACTGCGAATAAGATGAATATTCTTGGCTTGATTGTCGACATCTTCAAAGTAGGGCCCTTGAAAGTCGATACAATCAATCTCTATTCGATTAGCTTTCATGTTATCGGTTAATGAATCGATAATCATTTTCGGATCTTCAAAATAGTAATAACTGGCGTAAATGAGGTTGACCCCTAAAATCCCTAATGCTTGTTGTTGTGCTTCAGCGGTATCGTCAAACATACGCACATGAACAACAATATTAGACGGCTCTGCCCCCGGGTACATTTGAATTCGCACACCACACCATGCATGACATTCATTTTTACGATTAAAGCTCTTGGCTGAGACAGTTGCTGCGTAGGTAAAATAACGCGAAGACTTAGAACGAATGGCACCAACACGGTCAACAACGAGATCAAACTCTTGCTCCATCATTGCCAATACGCGTGCTTTACTGACATAACGACCATCTTCTTGAACACCGTAAATAGCGTCAGAAAATTTCATATCATAGGCCGACATGGTTTTCGCTATCGTACCCGCAGCAGCACCAGCGACAAAAAAGTTACGTGCGACTTCTTGTCCTGCACCAATTTCAACTATAGTGCCGTACTTTTTTTCGTCTAGGTTTAAACGAAGAGCTTTTTCTTTTGTGCCACGGGAACTGACTTGCTTATCCATAATATCTCCACACGATAAAACATTGGTATCTTAAGATTACTGCTAACAATGTTATAGCAAGTTAAAATATCCGCTAGTGCTGAAAGGATATTTGTGGCGATAAATTAATAATTTAACCTTTTTGAATAGCTTATAGATGTTTATTGCGACACTTTTGATCAGCGTCAACCGTGACTAGCGCGTTAATAGCATTATTGCCGCAACCATACACGTTGCGGCTTTATAACTTTATTATCTAGGTACATCCATCATGGTTTGTAAAAATACCGCAGAAAAGGGGGCTTTTTGCTGTTTTTTAATTTGAGGACTTAAGCCATTTTCAAACAACACAAATAAATAGTTATGACCATTACTCACATTCACTCTACCGGCCAAGTTTGCAATTCCTAGCATACTGCCGGTTTTTGCAAATACATGATGTTTGAGTGGTGATTTATTAAAATAACGTTTGTAGCGTAAAGTGCCACTGACACCTGACTCTGGAAGTAAATCGAGCAAGAATCGGTATTCTGGTTGTTGATATATGACGGTGAGTACACTTAATACGTGTTCTGGTGTGAGCAAGTTATAGCGTGATAAACCTGAACCATCGGCAATGTTTGCCGTCGATAAGTCGATACCTATCGAGTACAGAATGGTTTTCAATGCCTGGCCACTGCGAGCAAAGTCGCTTGGGGTTTGATAATACACCTCACCGAGTTTTTTTAATAAACTGTCGGCAATTAAATTATCTGATTCGAGTAACATGGTTTCTAGCAATTGCGGTAAAGCATCAGATTGGTGGCTGGCAATAACTTGCCGTTGAGCCATAAACTTGGGCTGCTTGTTCATCTTAATTGTCGTAATGGGGTGGTTATAGCTAATTCCTAAAGATTCGAGTTGTTTAGCTATGATGTGCTGAGCGTAAATTTGCGGATCGCTAATGGCTATTGCTAAAGGTAATGACTTAGCTCCGACATGACAACCGCTTAGGTGATAGCGATTATTATCGAAACGACTTAAGGTTAACTGACACTGGGGCACTGACTCAGTGAGGTATGCAGGCAGAGCATTGGCCATTGGTAATGTAACAGCGGGCTTTACCACTGGGTTGTCTATGGTAGGTGAAACAAAATATGCGTCATTAGTGATGTCAATTGGGCGGTTTCCCATCATGGTGATTTTCGCCACTTTATTGTAACCATTGGTGGATAATCGACCATAGACGCAATTTTTATTAATGATAAAAGGTGAGATTGGCGCAGCGTAGCAAATCCCTAAATCGTCCCATACCCAGCCAGGAGCCTGTAATTGGCTGTCTTGTTCGCTCGCCAACATAATATTCCCGGTAAGTTTTGTGATCCCCAACGTGCTTAAGGATCCAAGAAGTTGATGTAAATCTTGGAATGTTAAGGTTGGATCGCCACTGAATTCGATATAAATGTCACCAGAATAAACCCCATTGCTAATCTGAGTTTTATCCAGCGGTTGATCGGCTAAGGTTGTGAGTTGGGTTTGATAGCTAAATTGTTTACCGAGTTGCTTGGTTGCTGCCAATGCGGTTAACAGTTTTTGAACACTAGCAGGTTGCATTAATGATTGATTATTATATTGAAATACTGTTTTTTGACTGGTCATATCCCACACGGTAATGCCCAGCTGTGAATGTATCGGCTTTAATAGTTGCAACATATTATCAAGATACAGGGCTGTGGGTTGTTGATTAATAATCTCTAGGGGTGAAGAAGGTATCTGTGGTTGCACCACCGCTGGTTGAGTAAGCGGCTCGACCGCGCTGATGGTATTTGGCAGGCAGATGATCATCAAAGACCCTAATAGAGATAAAGTACGCCTCAGCCATAAAGGTTGTTGCCTATGAGATGAATGAGGCCGTGGGAGATGGAATAGTATTGAAGTCATATAAGTCTACATCTAGGTATCACTAACGATAGGTTATGGTAGCTGATGCTAACCTTGGCTGATACGAATTTGATAATGTTTCGTCCTTTTTGATGACATGCTTATCCCTTTAGTGTGATTATCATGTTTCTATAGCTGACCATAGTCTGGCTAGTTCGCAAGCAATATGGCATTAAAGTATTAATTATCGGCAAAAAAACACACTAAAACGGCTGCTAAGTAAGAAAAATCTTGCTCATCACCTTGTTAATCGGTAATTTCTATCAGCTTAAGAGGACGCCAATCTCAACTATCTGCCAAATATCAATGCTACAGTGCTGCAATAGCAGTATTTGATTGCATATTGTGTCTTAGCAAAAGCAGATTTGAGTTTGATAGACTGGCGATAATTTATCGTTAAACAGTATTGTTTTTACTGAGATGTTATTTTGTCAGTATTATCGCAATCGCGTTGTAAGAAACATCATCAGTTGAGGTTGGTTATAAAAACGGCCTTTATGTCGAGGCAAACATAGCGTGTGCTTAAACATGCAACCTCATGCTTGTTAAACACTTGAACAGCGTACTCACAATTACAATATATCGCTGTGATGTTTTTGAATTTGATCCCATTACTGATAAGCGTAATGGTCACCCATTTTAAGGAGGATGCCTTGCTGGATAAGCTAGGTGGTATTGCCCTAAATGCAGATGCTGTGTCTTGGTTGCTTAACCCGAAAGATTTTAAGCAAGCCTTGCTAACTAAAATCGCAGCGGCAACATCTTCAATTTACATCGCGGCATTATATGTTGAAGATGATGAAGCAGGTCGTGAAGTATTGCAGGCGTTATTAGACGTCAAAGCCCAAAATCCACAAATAGATATTAAGGTATTAGTTGATTACCACCGTGCACGCCGCGGCTTAATTGGTCAAAAGGGCGACAGTGGCAACTATATTTTATACCGTAAATTAATGGCTGAAGCGTCACACCCATTTGATATAGTGGGCGTGCCAGTAAAGTCGCGAGAATTTATGGGCGTGTTGCATCTTAAAGGTTTTATTATTGACGACGCCGTGATTTACAGTGGCGCGAGCATTAACAATATTTATTTACAACAACAAGAAAAATATCGGTTCGATAGATATCATGTTATTGACTGTCCAGAGCTTGCTCGCAGCATGCGTGACATGATCAAACAAGATATCGTCAGTGATCCTGCTGTAAGCATATTAAGTCAATCTGGCGATATTGAAGAAAACCCTGAAAAGAACGACATCAAAAGCTTTAAACATCGTTTATCTCAGGTGCGCTATCAGTACAAGTCAACCACAGTCGGTAACCGTATTACACCGTTAGTTGGCCTTGGCAGAAAGAACAACCAATTAAACGACACTGTGATAAACCTGGTCGATTCCTCTACAAAAGAGCTGTTTATTTGTACCCCTTATTTCAATCCACCAACGATTTTGACTCGCGCATTAGCTAGACACCTGCGTGAAGGGAAGAAAATAGATATCGTTGTGGGTGATAAAACCGCCAATGACTTTTATATTCCACCGGATCAGGATTTTTCAACCATTGGTGCATTGCCTTACATGTATGAACAATCACTGCGTAAATTTGCCAAGAACCAGCAGTGGGCGATCGAGAATGGACAACTTAATATTCATTTATGGAAAGATGGGATTAACAGCTTTCATTTGAAAGGCATTAGTGCCGATAATCGCAAGCATCTGATCACCGGCTCTAACTTAAACCCGCGAGCTTGGGCGTTAGATTTAGAAAATGGTTTATTGTTGCATGATGAGTCGGGGAGTTGGAAAGAGTCGTTCATCAAAGAGCAGCACTATATTTTACTCCACACTGAACGATTATTTCATTATAGCCAAATTGATACCTTGCAGAAGTACCCAAAACCAGTGAAAAAAATTATGAATCGAATTCGCCGTTTAAAAGCAGACTTTTTATTGCGGCGTATCTTATAATTACCTCATCAGTGTCATATCCGTTCATCACCAAATTTGGTGATGAATTTTTTTCACCTCAGAGTTCTTTAATGTCAGAGTTATCAATAAAATCAATTAAACCGCCTATTCATGCAGTTCATCGCTTACATGAATACCGAAAGTCATTATCGACTAAGCCGTTTGGTGCCCGCGGTAAGAAGCTGATTAGGTGTAATCTTTGTCTCTTAGGTGAATTATTTTGTACCTGTGAACATCGGCAATATTTAACCACTAACGTTAGCTTTATGTTGGTGATGTATAACGACGAAGTCTTAAAGCCCACTAATAGCGGCAGGTTAATTGCTGATTTAATTCCAGATACCCATGCATTTTTATGGACTCGAACAGATACCGACAGCGCAATGTTAGCGTTACTCGATAATCCTCAATACCAACCCTTTTTAGTGTTTCCACAACAATATGTGCAGAGTGAGCAAATTATTGTTGAGCAAATAACCCCAACCTTGCTAACTTCGGAGCAGGGGCAAGCTAAAATTCCTTTGTTGGTAATGCTTGATGGCAGTTGGCGCGAAGCAATCAAAATGTATCGTAAAAGCCCGTATTTACATCAAATGCCGGTATTATCATTTGCGCCAGAAACCTTAGCGACTTATGCACTACGTAAAGGCAGTCATGATTTTCAGTTAGGCACAGCTGAAGTTGCGGCGCTGGCATTAAGCGCTGCTCAAGAGCCTCAAAATGGTTTGGCACTATCGACCTGGTTTGATTTATTCGTAGAATCTTCATTGCTGGGGCGTAATCGCCGCGCAAAAGAAACCTTAACCCCAATTGCTTTGTATATTGATGCGTTCAAACTCGCATTAAAAGTCAGTCATGAGCACATAAAACGCAGTATTTAGGCGGCTGAATCGACGCCAAACGGTTGCATATTGTGACTAATTACGAGATGCTAACAGACGTTTATTACTTGAGTTATATTGCTAACAAATGAGCGAAGCTAAGGCTTTACGCTAATGTCAGGTTTTCATTAAGGACTGTTTTATACGTTATGGAAGAGTTGATCAACAGTGCTAAAGCGCTAAATGCGAAGAAATTGGTTGTGTTGTGTCGTCTTGAACCGGGTTGTTTAGGCCCTGATGGCATCGATCATATTGACGCTTTTTGCCAAGTTGCAGAACGTGCATTAGTGAATTTTAATGCCGATATATGTCATTGGTGTCTTGCGCCTCGCTTAGATAAAAGTTTGATTGAAATACAATACAGCCTTGCAGGAAAAGTCTTATCTCGTGATAAAGCAATTAAGTTTATCAGCTCTTTTGAACAAGACCTTGATGTCATAGAAGAACGCTTTGAAGATAAACTGACTCAATTGATCAATCAGTATATCGCCCGTAAACGTTAGATTGAGCATAGCGTGCTTTAGCTTTTCCTCCATGCTACTGATGCTCGATCTCATATCGTTAACAGTTTAATCCTATGTTATTTGGGGTTAATAATAGGATTTATTATGACTCCCTTTATAGATTCAGCCGCCGCTGAATCCAGCCCAACATCTTCCGAAACTCAGATATTGCACCAACAATTACAACAGCAATTTGGTTTTACTCAGTTTAGAGAAGGCCAACAGGCGGTTATCGAAACCATTTTAGCGGGCCATTCTGCGCTAGCCATATTTCCTACCGGTTCGGGTAAATCCTTGTGTTATCAATTTTGCGCTCAACAGTTACCTAAGCTGACTTTGGTTATTTCACCGTTATTAGCGTTAATGAAAGATCAATTGGCCTTTTTAGCGAGTAAAGGCATAGCTGCAGCGAGTATTGATTCAAGTTTAACTTATGATCAAACTCAGCAAGTGATGCGCGATATTCGTGAGCAACGTACGCGGATTTTGATGGTATCGGTTGAGCGTTTTAAAAATGAGCGCTTTAGGCAATTTCTCAAGTCGGTTCCCATTTCTTTGCTGGTGGTTGATGAGGCGCATTGTATTTCGGAGTGGGGACATAATTTTCGCCCCGATTATCTGAAAATCCCTCAGTACTGCCAAGAGTTTTCCATACCGCAAAGTTTATTATTAACCGCGACAGCCACTGAACAAGTTAAATTAGATATGGCTAAGCGTTTTGGTTTGTCCGCGCAACACATAGTACAAACCGGGTTTTACCGAGCCAATTTAGATTTGGCAGTTGTTGCAGTGAGTCAGCAACAAAAACTTACTCAGCTTACACGTACCGTAAAAGACTATTCCGGTAGCGGTATTGTTTATGTCACCTTGCAGCATACTGCTGAAGATGTAGCCGCGCACCTAATCGCTGAGGGTATTAATGCCGCGGCTTATCATGCGGGAATGGATCAAATACGACGTCAACAAATTCAACAGCAATTTATGGATAATCAAATCCAAGTGATTGTGGCAACCATTGCCTTTGGCATGGGCATTGATAAATCCGATATTCGTTTCGTTATCCATTTTGATTTGCCTAAATCGATTGAAAACTACAGTCAGGAAATTGGCCGAGCAGGGCGTGATGGTCAATTATCCCATTGTGTGACACTCGCTAACTTAGACGGCTTAAATACTGTTGAAAATTTCGTTTACGGTGACACTCCTGAACCACAAAGCATTGGCCAGTTATTAGAGACCATTGCCTCAGAAACCGACAATGGTCGCTGGGAAGTACAAGAATACCCTTTATCAAGCGCATGCAATATTCGCTCATTGCCGCTAAAAACTTTATTTGTCCAATTAGAGCTATTGGGCGTGATCCGTCCAAGTTATGCTTATTTTGCAGAATTTAAATACCGCTTTGTTGAAGAGCAGGATGTCATTCTCAGCCGATTTAACCAACAACGTCAGCAGTTTCTTCGCCAAGTGTTTGCTCATACACAGTTTAAAAAGATTTGGGGACAGTTGAATTTTGATACTTTATATCAACAACATGGCTGTGAACGGCAGCGTGTTGTGGCTGCACTAGATTATTTAGCAGAGCAAAATTTGATTATTCTTGAGACAAAAAAAATCACTCAAGTGTATGATGTACAAGAGCAGGCATTAGCGACACCGCAACAATTGCACCATTTGACTCAGCAACTGGGTCAATATTTTAGTGATAATGAACATAAAGAGATTGTGCGGATTGGTAAGCTAGTCGAATTTTTTGAACTTGATCGTTGTTTAAGTGCGAATTTAGCTCAATATTTTGATGACCACTCAGTGCCACAAAATTGCGGTCACTGCAGTGTTTGTCGTGGGCAAATTGCCATCTTATCCAAACAAGCTGTGGCTCCGTTACCAGACTCGGCCACAGTGACAACATTGCTTGAACCGTTAATCTCAGTGGCTCAAGCAAAATCGTTACCCACTCCAACCATTGCTACGCAAGCTAAATTCCTTGCTGGTATGATAATGCCAATGTTTAGTCGTTTGAAAGTTAAACAATTAGAGGGCTTTGGACGTTTTAGTGCTTATCGATATCAAGATATCCTGGATACTGTTAAGAAGGTAAATTCATGAAACCGGTTCCTAAAATATTGTTAGAGCGACACGGTGAGTTAATACAAAGTGAAGGTGTGACAGTCGTGTCCCATATTCAACGTCAAGTTGGAGACTGGGTGGTACAGACGTTAATGATTAAAGATTGTGATGTGCCATTTAAATACAAGCGACCTCAACGTTTCAAGAGCTTGTTAGATCATAAAGTCAATTTGATTTATTACCCATCGAAAGAGGTCATTGGCGGTTTTGAAATTGAAATAATGCAAGTAGTAAGGGTGCGCCGTTACTAAAACCTATATTAAGCTCAGCTCACCAAGCTTTCGGTGTGCTGAGCGCAATATCAGAGAGCTTGAGAACTTGAACCCCCCCAGTATGTTTATCATCTCTATCTGCAGCGTTATTGGCTGCTTGAATGCGATGCCCCCACAAAGTCAATCAATAGTCGATGATTAAAGACTCAAGAATTACTTAAGTCCTTTATATCTAAAGCTTACTGCCCACTAAACACAAACTCGTTTGCGGTTTTCCATAATCTATAGCGTAATTCTGTTCCTTGCGGCAAATAAAACACCTTTGGTTGACGACTGTCATAGCTGAGTGTCAGGGCTTGATTGAGAACAATAAATTTGGCTTTTTTCGCTTCAGTACACATCATTCTGGTCGTCGGCCCCTGCATGACCTGATCGACTTGATAATAGACATATCCCCAACCAGGTAATGATAGGGTGTTAATATCGCCCATCAGTTGAGTTTTATTACAGTCAACGACTTTATTTTGGCCTATTTGCACTTCAAGCATGTAATCTTGTTCATTTGTCAGAGCAGGCAATGTCAGGATATGTTGCACCATTCCAGAAGTGGGTGCTGGATACATTTTTGTGGACTCTTGCGCTTGATAGTCACGGGTATCCATCACGCTGCTACTGATGTTTATGCTGTTTAAGTGATTGTTGTCAACTGGGTTGGTCGCACAAGAGCTGAATGATAATGCACTCGCTATGACAACGGTAAGTGTGAGGGATATTTTCTTTGCATAAGCATATGTTTGCTGGTTCATCTTGTTTCCTTATGGAGTAAATATTGCCAATAATGACTGGCTGGTTGGCTTATCTATTTACATTAAACGTGCTGTAACTGAAAAAGGGTTAAATAAATAAAGTTAATTTTCCCATGTTTAATGGTTAACATAACGAACAATAATTGAGTTTAGTTCATAAGTATGACATAACATACTGATAACCTTTAACACATTGTATTTATCAAAAAGGTATCGTCGTCGATGCATAATACCCAAAATCTTGAGCAAACTGCGCATATTCTGAATTTAGCGTTACCTAAAATGGCGTCTTTAGCTATTCCTGTAACGCCAGAAAATTATGCTATTTGGTTTGAATATTTTGCTGAGACGAACCTTAATTTAAAGCGCTCTATTGATGGCTTAATTGCTAATGGTGTTAAATTCACACCCGAAGTTAATTTAGGATTATATAATCGCTTTATCGAAGAGCGTTCTCCAGAAATTATTGAAAATGTGCAAATTGAAACGCATATTTTGATCAATAGTTTGCTGAGTAAGATAGAGCAGCTTAATGAAGGTACAGAAAAATTCTCAAGTAATCTCAATCAGTACGGTGAAAAACTGCAAACCAACCCTAATGTCGATGATCTTAATCTTATTGTGATGAGTATAGCGGCTGAAGTTGAACAAGTCATTGCCAAAAACCGGCAAATGTCGGCGAGTCTAGAGACGTTGTCGACAGAGATCCTTCATCTTAAAGATGAAATGGACAACTTAAGTAAAGTCGCCATGATGGATGAACTCACCTCTTTAAAAAATCGCCGTTCATATGAACTGTTTGCCGCAGAGCAGGTGACTAAGTTTGTTGATACTCAAACCGTATGCAGTCTGTTAATGATTGATATCGATGATTTTAAGCAATTTAATGACACCTTTGGTCATTTAATTGGCGATAAAGTGTTGGCCTATGTCGCCTTAGCGATGAAGAATACGGTTAAAGGTGATGATTTAGTCGCTCGGTATGGCGGTGAAGAGTTTGTCGTGATGTTACCTAATGCCAAACTTAATGATGCTGTGAAAGTCGCCGAAAAAATCCGCGAGCGAATTTCATTAAAGCAGCTTTCTATCGGTAAAGAGAAAAAACAAAATCTGGGCCATATTACCGTTTCTATTGGTGTGGCAACCATTAACACTGGCGATGATGTTGATACTTTATTATCGCGAGCAGATGAACAACTTTACAAGGCTAAAGCAGCAGGCAAAAATTGCGTTAAGTTCGGTTAATGCCAAACCGCTTTATTCTCGAATGTATTTATTCCCTGATTTATGGCTATACGCTTTTAGCCTAGTACTCAAATTATCATGAATTATTTTAGGTTTGTATTTAGCTGCCGTTAATCATTACCTTTTGATCATCAGAATGTTATTTATCTTCAGCCTTAGTGCGTAAATCCATGTGCATTTTTATCAGATGTTCTTCCATATCAAACGACACAGTAAATCCAAGTGACTTAGCCAAGTTGGCCATGTTACGGTTTTCAAACATGGTAAAGCCCATTAAGAAAGGCGTGTTATTGGTTTTGTAATAGGCAATCAGTTTTTCGAGTAATAACTTCCCTAAACCTATCCCTTGATAGTTACTGCGCACAGCCATTGCAAACTCAGCTTCGGTATTATCTGGGTCTATAGAGGCTCTGACGGCGCCTAAGGTGAGCTCTTCACCGTCTGCAGTCATTGTGGTTGCAATAAACGCCATTTCTCGCGAATAATCAATTTGAGTTAATACCGCCATCTCTTCATGGGTCATGCGCGATCGCACCCCAAAATAGCGTTTATATCTGTCTTCATCACTTAATGAATTATCAAACTCTAAATGCCTAGGTTCATCTTCTGGCAAAATAGGTCGCAACATGACGTGTAGACCATTTTTTAAGGTGGTGGTTTGTTCTAATTCCTTAGGGTAGGGCAAAATAGCTAATCTGTTAAGATTATCTTGTGGGGTGTCATGCAGACGGATATTGACGTCTAATAAGGTGATTTTTTCGCCTGCAGCCAACACGGGGTTTATATCGATTTCGGCGATTTCTGGACAATCTATAATCAAGTGTGAAATTTGAGTCAGCATCACACATAAGGCATTCATGTCTAGCCCTAGGGGTAAATGACGGTCTCGCAATTTATGCGTTTTAAGTGCTTGAATGACCATATAGCGTGCCAACGCCATATTTAATGGTGGCAGTGCCACAGCAGCATCGCGAGTGGGATCCCATTCAGAACCACCTTCACCTAAACAGATCGCAGGGCCAAATACTGGGTCATTAATCACCGAGACTCTAATTTCTTGTGCGCCTGCCGTTAAGGCCATTTTTTGAATGATTAATCCGTCTATTTTGGCTGTAGGATTAATTTGATGAACCCGTTCAATAATAGAGTGGGCTGCATGGCTAACTTCTTCGTCTGAGGTTAAATTTAATACCACACCATGTACATCTGATTTGTAAAGTATGTCGGGTGATTGCACTTTCAGCGCAACCGGATAACCTGCTTGATTCGCGACATTAACCGCTTCATCAACATCTTTTACAAACCAAGTTTCAATGGTGTTTAACCCGTAAGCCCTTAAAATATCAACCGCTTGATGAGTTTCCAGTACCGTTTGACCGTTTTCTAAGCTGTGTTGCAATAATGCCCGTGCTGCCTTGCTGTCAGTGGGGATGTTATCAGGTATTGATTGTGGTACTTCTTGGAGTAGCTTTTGGTTACGTCGAAACTCAACCATGTGCATAAAGGCTCTTACAGCACCTTCTGGAGTTCGATAGGTAGGAAGACCCGCCGTGGTAAAGCGTTTACGACCGAGGTAGGCTGAATCTTCACCGCTCCAATTGGTGAGCATATTAATTCGATGTCGGTTGGGATGTTGGTTAACCGTATCAATAATACTATTGGCAATTTCGACACTTTCACCCAATATAGACGGTGAATGCAGCACTAAAATAGTGTCAGTGTCGTTACTGCTCATAAGCACTTTTAATGTATCAGCGTAGCGTTGGCTGTCGGCATCACCAATCATGTCGATAGGATTTTGTTTCGACCAGGTACTGGGTAAAATAGCGTTAAGTTGTGTGACTGTTTTTTTCGGATAATTGAGCTAGTTTGCCGCCTTTGATAATTAACTCATCCGCAGCCAGTACCGCAGGACCGCCGCCATTGCTCATTATCACTAAACGTTCCCCCTTAAGCGGGGTGGAATGCGCCAGACTTTCAACTGCAGCAAATAATTCAATGAGATCATTTACCCTAAGCATACCTGCACGTCTAAAAGCGGCTTCATAAACAGCATCATTGCCACCAATTCCGCCAGTATGCAGCATTGCCGCTTGAATGCCTTCTCGGCTGCGGCCTGATTTGATCACAAAGATAGGTTTGTTTCTTGAGGCTGCTCGGGCGGCAGACAAAAAATGGCGCTTTTCATTAATGGAATCAATGTACAACATAATAGCGCTGGTTTTACTGTCACGGCCTAAGTAATCGAGTAATTCATCAAAATCGATATCGGTGGCATCACCTAGTGAAATAAACGATGAAAAGCCAATTCCCTTGTTGTTCGCCCAATCAAGAACCGTGGTACAAATTGCAGCAGATTGCGATACAAAAGCAATTTTACCTATGTTAGCTCCTGCATGCGCTAAGCTGGCATTCAATCCCATTGGCGGTAATATCATCCCTAGGCTGTTAGGACCTAACAAACGCATGCCGTAGCGTTTAGCATATTGCTTGGTAATTTCGAGTAAATTGTTACCTTGCTCGTCGGTTTGCGATGCCATCCCAGAGGCCATAATAATCGCCACTTTGCAGCCAAATTGAGCTAAGCGTTCGACAATACTGGGAACCTTTAGCGCATTGGTGCATATAATGGCTAAATCAGGTTTGATGGGTAAGGCTTCAATGTTCGGGTAAGCTAAGACTCCCATGACTGCGGTATATTTAGGTGTTACCGGCATAATAGGACCCGAAAAACCACCCGAAAGTAGGTTCTTCATCACCGCTTTTCCTGCACGTTTATTGCCGTTAGATGCGCCGATAACCGCCACTGACGTGGGCTTAAATAGCGCATTAATGCTGCGTTGACTCATAGAATTCGACCTTAGCTGGCTGGCAATAAACACTGTGATTATGCTTAGATTAGCATAAACTTTTATCAAATAACGATAAACAATCTATTTTACTTGATGAGATATTTTATGAATAAAACCAATTACTCAGAAAGTTTTTACAATTAATTGTCACATCTTAAAATTGTATACTGGCTTACACTTTAGACTAAAAATCAATGTTGAATGAATAATAGACAAGGCTCAGTAATGCAACAAAGTAAAAGGGCCATTAAGGCCCTTTTTTATTGTTGATACTCATTATTGCAAGTCGAAGTTGCCCGTGACTAGTGTTGCACGTTGACTGTTGTTGCAGACGAGGATTTAGGTGCATAAATATTGATAAGCTTGCGCATCATGTCTTTACCGTCTTCAATTGCAATGTATAAGCAAGGAATGAGACACAAGGTCACCACAGTTGCGAACAGTACCCCAAAGGCCAATGATACAGCCATTGGGATCACCATTTGAGCTTGCATACTGGTCTCGGCCATAATCGGTACTAAACCAATGAATGTAGTCAGCGAGGTTAGCATGATGGCTCTAAAGCGGCGGCAACCTGCATTTAAGACAGCTTCTTTTATTGGTACCCCTGATTTTCGCGAAGTATTGACATAATCCACCATCACTAACGAATCATTCACAACCACACCCGCAGCAGCGATAATACCAAACATAGATAGCACACTTAAATCGATACCCAGGATAATGTGTCCCATTACCGATCCAATGACACCAAACGGGATCACAGACATGATCATAACCGGTTGAATGTATGAGCGTAGCGGAATTGCCAATAAGCTATAAATCAGCAATAACGATAAAATAAAGTCACGCATTTGGGTATCTGCGCTGTCTAATTGCTCTTGAATACTACCTGATACTTCGCTGTGCACCCGCGGATACTTAATTAGCAACTCTGGCATAAAGTTATCACGGATATCTTTAGCCAATTTAAAGGGTTCAGTTTGATCGGCATCCACACTGGCCCATACGTTAATCGTACGGTTTCCATTTTCACGGCGGATGCTGTTAACCCCTTGAACCACTTTAATGTCTGCCACTTCGGATAAAGGTAACTCTGTCCCTTGT
This sequence comes from Shewanella vesiculosa, assembly GCF_021560015.1. Classification (NCBI taxonomy): domain Bacteria; kingdom Pseudomonadati; phylum Pseudomonadota; class Gammaproteobacteria; order Alteromonadales; family Shewanellaceae; genus Shewanella; species Shewanella vesiculosa. Next base: position 1,052,591 of record NZ_CP073588.1, read on the forward strand.
GGAGTGTTAATCATCACATCTTGTACCAGTGCAATAGAATTTCGCTGTTCTTCTGGATAGCGAAGCATTACTTTAATTTCTTCACCATTTCGAATAATTCGCTGTGCTTCTAAACCGTAAAAACTGTTACCCACTTGCGAGGCAATATTGGCCAGTGTTAAGCCTAATGCATTGGCTAACGGTTTTAATTGGAATTGCACTTCTTTAACACTTGATTGGCGACTGTCATTAACGTCACTGACACCCTTAAGTGAATTAAGCTTTTGTTTAAGCTCTAGTGATGCAGCAACTAATTGGCTCTCATCTTTTCCCTCAAGTCTAAAGCTAATGTCGCCGTCTTCACGACCGCCACCCATTAAACTGTCTTGAATGCTAAATGATTTTACCCCAGGAATTTGCGGCATCGCTTTACGCCATAAATCAGCTAAAGCAAATGTATCCATTGGTCTGAGTGACGGATCGACTAGTTTAGTCATCACTTCTGCAGTCGTTTGATCTTTAAGATCAACCTGCATATCAGAAATCATTTTTTGGCCGTATTGTCGCTCTATTTTTTTATCGACATCGTATAAGGTTTGCTCAATCGCCAATGCCGCCGCAAGTGTCGACTTCTCTGAGGCATCTACGTTCATTTCAACTGTGACTCTAGGGAAGTCATGAGGTATTTTGGGTTGACCAATAAAGCGCACCAAACCACCCATATACAGACCAACACAGATCAGGATCAAGCTGATGAACAACATGATCACGGCATAGCGATACTGAACCGCTAATTCAAGCGAAGGGCGATACATAGAAGTAATGAATATATTCAAGCCACGATCAATTTTGCCTTGAATAAAATTGACCCCGTTACGCAACCAATCTAATGGATTTTTTGAACCGGGTTTAACGATTTTAGGTTTTTTCATGTGCGCCAAATGCGCGGGTAAAATCAGCTTTGATTCTATTAATGAAAACAACAAACATAAAATAACGATATAACCAATAGCCTGACCAAATGCTGATGACGGGCCATCGTCCATAGTGATGGGGAGGAAAGCAGCAATAGTCGTCAGTACCCCAAAGGTTGCTGGCATGGCGACTTTTTTGACCCCACGGATAACACTGTCGATACTTTGGCCGTGTTCTTCAGATTCGCTGTGGGCACTTTCGCCCATGACAATCGCATCGTCGACCACGATCCCCAGCACCAAGATAAAGGCAAACAAGCTAATAACGTTGATGGTGACATCAATAAATGCCATTGGCATAAACAGTAGGGTACCTAAGAAGCATACTGGTAGTCCCATCATTACCCAAAATGCTAATCGCACCCTTAAGAATAGCGCTAGCATAATAAATACTAGTACGGCACCACTTTTCATACTGTCGAGCATCAGCTGTAAACGCCCATCTAAGTAGTAAGTCATGTCAACCCAAGGCTCAAGCTTAACTCCTTGGGGTAATATTTTTTGCTGTTTTTCGACAAAATTATTAATAGTTTTCGCTACATCGGTAATACTCTGATTTTTAGCCGCACCAATAAAGAAGGTAACCGAATTCTTGCCATTAAATTTTGAGTATTGAATACCTTCTTGAAAGCCATCATTGACGGTGGCGATATCACCCAATAAGATCTTAGTGCCATCATCTAATGTTAATAATGGTAGCTGTTCAAACTCATAACCTACATAGGCTTGGTTCTGGACTCGTAAATTAATGTAACCATTTTCTGCTTTAATTTGTCCTGCAGACATATTTCGTGAATAACCACGCACCGCACTAGCAACATCGTCAAAGGTTAAACCATATTCACGTAAGCGATCTTTGCTGACTTCAATACCGATTTCATATCCAAGACCGCTATAGTATTCGCTAATATTGACACCAGGCAGTTGCATTATCTCATCGTTAATTCGCTCGCCTAAATCTTTGAGCTGTATTTGGTCTAAATCGCCATACAGACTTAAATACATCACCTCTTGTCTGAATTTAATCCGTTCAACTTTAGGTGGTTCCATACCACCTGGAAAGGTTGAAATAGAGCCAATTTCGGCTTTAACTTCTTCAAGTACTACTTGAGGATCATATGATTCCTCAACTTGAAAATACCCTTGAGCCATATTACGGTTTGAATAGGTAATGACCCGTTTTAATCCTTGAACACTCTCTAAAGCTTGTTCAATTTTAATGGTAATGCCTTCCTCCACTTCTTGTGGTGCAGTGCCTGGGTAGACTGCGCTGAATTGGATCCAGTTAATTTCAACCGCTGGGAAGAATTGCTTGCGGATAGTATTAGCAGTCAACAGACCGCCGAGTAAAATAATGATCATCAGCAAGTTTGCCGCGACACTATTACGGGCAAACCAAGCGATGATTCCTTTATTCGTATCGTCCATGATGTTTATTTACCTTCCATAGCGATTTCAGTTTTATCGGTTTCTATCGGCTCGTCTTGAAGGATTTTATCTGCTGGTAACGCCAGCTTCATGCCTTCTAATGGGTAATCAAGCGCTGATGTGATGACTTCCATTCCAGGATCCAGACCTTCAGAAATAACCACATTGGCGCCTTCTTGGCGAATAATCTTTACGGGTTTATAGCGTAAGGTGTTGTCGCTATCCATTATTGCGACTAAGCCATTTACAATTAAATGACGTGGAATAACGGCGACATTGCCAGCATTACTACCTTGTATGTTTGCAGTAACATAGGTGCCGAAACGTAATTCATTTTTATCGGTTTTCAGTCCATATGGGTCTTCGATTTCAGCAACCAGATAGGTCATGCGACTTTTACTGTCAACAACTCCTTCACTGCGAACTATTTTCCCTTGCCACTGTTGTTTACTTCCGGCGAAGTTACCCATTAATGTCACTTCAGAATGAGTGCCTTTTTGATCCAAATATTGCATTTCTTTATCGGCGAGAGGTAAGCGGATTTCAGCCGTATCGGTATTATAAATGTGTCCGATTTTACTTCCTGTGGTGACATAAGCACCTAAACCAATTTCACGGCTAGAAATAAGTGCATCATAAGGGGCGCGGATCACAGTCCGTTCTAGATCTCGATGTGATCGGAGTAAATCGGCTTCTGCACTTTTTAGCTTAGCTAATTCTTGAGCGAGTTGTGGTTTACGCAAACTGAGAGCGGTAGGCTTACTATTGGTAATTTCTGCCCATTCACGTAAGGCAACTTCACCATTAGCGCGTTCTTGAACCATGTTAGCTTTTGCTGATGCCACATTAGCCTGAGAATCTAATAAGCCAGCTTCGTAATCACTGGGATCAATCTTAGCTAAAATATCGCCTTTTTTAACAAAGCCACCTTTGACGAATTTATCCGCTAGGTAAATGATTTCACCACTGACTTGTGCAACCAATTCGGTATCGTACTTGGCTGCGACGACACCGTATGAACTGACCGAAAAGGTCATGGGTTTGTACTCGATGGCTTCCACTGATACCAGAGGAGTAGTATCAACGACAGGCTTTTCCTCTGGGGGCTTTTTTAACGCAGAAATCCCAACTAAACCAGCTATTCCAATTGCTAATACTATTATCGGTAGTATGATTTGTTTTTTAGTTGCCACGATCTTTCCTTATAAAATAATGCGTTATTTTTGCAGTAGGCCAAGTCAATACTGCCAATAGTCTTTTTTGTCATTTATATGTTAATCGAAATGTTTAATCTTTGGTGTTTCATTGTGTAAACTTGTGTGTCAACCCAAGGAGAAAACAATGCAAGTCGCCAATACATCTAGATTACAATTATCATTAATAACCCTTGATGACAGTGCATTATTATTTGAACTCGACCAGGACGAGCGAGTCATGCATTTTCTCAATGGTGGAATTAAAACCACACAGCAGCAGATTGATACGGTGATGATGCCAAGATTAGCTCAATATTTACATCCTGCTAAAGGTTGGGGGTTATGGAAAGTCCAAGCGCTTGATTGTGCTGAAAATGAGCAACACGGCTTAAGCGGCGAGTATTTAGGCTGGGTATTAGTCAGACCGATGCACTTTTTTACCCAAGCACAGCCACATAACTTGGAATTAGGTTGGCGGTTTAAACATATCAGTTGGGGTAAAGGCTATGCTACCGAAGCAGCGAAAGCGGTAATGGAGGCTGTGAGTGCCTCAGCTGAAGTAACCCATGTCAGTGCTATTGCAGTAGAAGACAATCTAGCTTCAATTGCAATAATGAAAAAACTCGGTATGACTTTTCAGCATAAGAGTATTCACCGCGATCCTTTAGGCGATACCGAAGCGGTGTTCTACCAAAAAATGGTGTAATACTCATTTGATTCATTTTGATAACAGCTATAAAAAAAGAGCAGCCTGAGCTGCTCTTTTTGATTAAATGTAATCAATTACTTTTTTGCGTCTAGGTAACGTTCAGCATCAAGTGCAGCCATACAACCCGTTCCGGCAGAAGTGATGGCTTGACGATAATGTTGATCCATTACGTCACCACATGCATAAACACCTTCGATGCTAGTTTGTGTTGCATTGCCTTGTAAGCCACTGTTAACTTTTAAGTAACCGTGATTCATTTCTAGCTGATCAGCAAAAATGCCAGTATTTGGGCTGTGGCCGATCGCAACAAACACACCAGCTACTTCTAAGTCGGTAACTGAACCATCTTTAGTGCTCTTTTTCTTAAGACCTGTCACACCCATGTCATTACCCGTCACTTCTTCCAGTGTTTGGTCTAGGTGTAAAATGATATTACCGTTAGCCACTTTATCCATTAAGCGGTTAATCAAAATCTTTTCTGAACGGAAACTATCACGACGGTGAATTAAGTGAACTTCAGACGCGATGTTGCTTAAATAAAGTGCTTCTTCAACAGCAGTGTTACCGCCACCGATAACCGCAACTTTTTGGTTACGGTAGAAGAAACCATCACATGTTGCGCAGGCAGAAACACCACGGCCCATGAACGCTTCTTCAGACGGAAGGCCTAAATATTTAGCCGATGCACCGGTCGCAATAATTAATGCATCACAAGTAAACTCGCCGTTGTCACCTTTTAAGCGGAAAGGGCGCTCAGTTAGGGTCACTTCATTGATATGATCGAAAATAATTTCAGTATCAAACTTTTCAGCGTGCTTTTGCATACGTTCCATTAATGCAGGACCAGTTAAGTCTTCCGCATCGCCTGGCCAGTTTTCTACTTCAGTAGTGGTCGTTAATTGGCCACCTTGTTGCATACCTGTGATCATCACAGGATTTAAATTTGCACGCGCAGCATAAACAGCAGCGGTATAGCCGGCAGGGCCAGAACCTAAAATTAGTAGGTTAACGTGACGAGCTTCACTCATGATTTTGATCTCCGATAACATGCCTTAAGCAATTTGCATGGGATTGTATGGAATTTACTGCGGCGGGTAAAGTGAAGTTGAGTGTAGGAAATCGATTGGGGTTATCTATTATGTAAATATTCCGTTTCAAGTGAACGAACTGACCTGACATAAATCAAAACTACCCAGCACCTGTTGAACTTCATTCGATATAATAATCAATCGTTATAATTTGCTTAGGTAGAAGCAACCACAACGAGAAAGTACACCAAATGAGTACTGACGAACAATATAAGTGATATGAAAAATTTTTATTATGAACAAATTATAACTGGTGTTCAAAAAATCGTTTTTGAAATAGCGCCTGAATAATTGCTGTTTTTAAAGCATACCTTGGATCAGAAAAATAACATTTATTCCAATGAAACGACATTGCTAATAGCTAAGGCCTTATATTACTTTAAGAATTATACATCGTTTTTTTTTAATGATAATATAAACATTACTCACGGAATGAAGTTCAAACGATTCATCGTAGCTTCAATAGGATTGATTTTTTAAAGGACTAAACTATGTCAAATGATATAGAGCTATGCTACAGCAAAAGTAATACCTATCCAGTAAACCCAAATAACGAGCAAGCTTTTGCTACGTTTCAACAAGACAACCCACATATTAATAGTGCCTTTGTCTCTGCGGGCACTCCGTTTATTATGCGTAATGGAGCTAGCAATGGTTCTAATTGGCGAAAAGAACGCCCTGAATTAGTTTGCACGCTTAGTCAAATACAATCTTTACCGCAACAAGCAAAACGAAATATTGCTTTGATGGATGATATGTTTGGAGGCGAAAACCTACAAGCCCTCGCTGATTTTTATCAAGCTGAATTAGCACCCATGGTGCGCAATGAAAGCATCGGAGCCATAGGTGCAGCATCTACAGCTTTAGATACAAGATTAAGTAACTTTGCTAAAGCCGCTCATAAACTTCAAGATGCATTAGAGAAAGTTAGAATAGGCGCACAAGCAAAATATCCTAAAGCCCGAATGATGATGTTAGAACAAAACGCAAGGGAACTTGGGAAAGACTTCAATCAAAAATTCCAGACAGAAATCAATAAATACATTGGTCGGGTCAAAAGCAAAAGAGGTACTGTTTACAGTAATGCTGATCGTGGTATCAATAAAGCAAAAAGCGGTAGGTCCATAAAACCGATTCAATTTACCTCTACAGTTGATTTTCAAAATTTACGCGCTTTTGAAATGGGAGCAAATCTTCTCGGTAAAGGATTAATTGTGCTTGATGCTGGGATCCGTGCGGGCAATGTACATGTTGATTATTTAGCTGGAGCTAATTGGCAAAAACGTGCCGCGGTTGAAACAGCCGGCTTTGGTTTGAGTACTGCGGCAGGCTTAGCTACAGGTGCTGCAATAGTTGAAGCAGGATTAGGTATTGCTCTATTAGCAACCCCTGTTGGCTGGGTAATTATTATTGGTACAGCTGTAACTGTTGGGTATGTTGCAGCTAAAGGTGGTGATTCTATCGGGCAATGGGTTGCCAATGAAGCCTATAATATTGGTGACTGGTTAAATAGCCTATAGCGAGGGATTTATGGAAGAGTTATCCACTGAAAGCTTGATGGCTGTAGTGTTTTTTATTGTATTGCTTATATGGGGTACTGCCATATTTTTATTTGGCCGCATTACTATTAAACATCTTGAGCAAGAAATGTTGAAAGAAGGGATAGAGCCCCCTGCTTGGGATAAAGGTATTGGTGCACGAATGGTTGCTTACGCTGGGGTTATTGCTTGGCCCAACCTCAAACGTCATGCTTCTCTTGTTAATATTGAAGCGACAAAGCGCTTTAGTCGAAGCAAAGACAAAAAACTTGCGTGGTTCTACATTATTTCTTCGGTAAGTATTTTTACTCTTGGATTATTTATTTACTATTTATATATCCATAAGAGTTACTAGTGTGAATGGATGATTGATTTAACATCGATGAGTAATATTAAGTAAAAGCTAACAAAAAAATCTATCCTCTGCCGTTGCTTAAATAGGGTGTGTTTGTTTCATTGTTGAAATAAGGACATCCCTCTTATTTCAACAATGTGTCGTAAACTCAAAAATATCAGTGATTTTGGTTGATCACGTAATAAGAAAAGTATTATTTATCTCAATCCAATTAGTAAACCAAGTGACAAGTTGGTAGGTTATTTTTTTCTAAATAATTCTGATGATATTCCTCGGCTATGTGGAATGTTTGTATCGGTACAATTTCAGTCACAATATGACGCTGTCCCCATTTACCGCTGCGTGCTAATGCCAGCTTTGAGGTTTCAGCTTGGGCTTTTTGTTCTTTATCGTGAAAAAATATCGTACTGCGATATTGAGTGCCAATGTCGCCACCCTGCATGTTTAACATGGTCGGGTTATGGTTTTTCCAAAACACATCCAGCAGGTCGTTAAAACTGACCACTTCAGGATCAAATTCAACTTGGACAACTTCAGCATGGCCAGTGGAACCCGTCTTCACTTCTTTATAAGTTGTTGCAGTGTCTTTGCCACCCATGTAGCCACACGTTGCGTTACTGACGCCGTTAATTTCACGGAAAAAATATTCAACACCCCAAAAACAGCCTGCACCAAATGTTGCTAACGCCATGACATACCCTTAAAACATATTATAGAAGTCTAGATGGCTGTAATTGTGTTGAATATTGTGATGTTTTGCAAGCAAACTTTTATTAAAAAATAAAACTAACATATGCCTGCAATAAAATAGTCTTTGGCTATGATAGAATCTGTGGCAATAGGCATCTTAGTTAACAGCCGTTTACGTCAAGTTTAACTACGCCATATAATAATGAGACAAGGAGTTGATAGTGTTATCTGACCTGATGATAAACCACGATTTTTTAGCCTATACCTTAGCAAATCCGACTCGACTACCAGCAGCGTATGACTTTATGTTAGCCCAACATACTCGGGTTGATGTATTAGATACTGGGGTGATTGTATTTACGCCAACAACTGCCACTAAAGACATAGTGTTGTCATGTGCCGTGCACGGTAATGAAACTGCGCCAATTGAAATATGCAATCAACTGATTAAAGATTTGCTGACTCAACGTATAGTGGCCAAGCAGCGTGTAATGTTTTTAATCGGTAATCCCGCTGCGATCATTAATAAAACCCGTTTTATTGATGAAAACATGAATCGCCTATTTAGCGGTGCGCATTCAAAGGGTGAGGGTTTAACTCACCCTGAGCGCCATCGAGCTAAAGCCTTAGAGCAATACGTGGCTGACTTTTTCAATGCCAATAGCGACAATCAACGCATTCATTACGACTTACATACCGCAATCCGTGCTTCAAAGCATGAAAAGTTTGCCATTTACCCATACCGTCCAGGTCGTGCTTTTAGCGGCGAGCAAATTATGTTTTTGGCGGCATGTGGTGTTGATACCATATTATTCCACCATGAACCGACAACTACGTTTAGCTACTACTCCTCAGAGCAATTTCAAGCAGATGCATTTACCGTTGAATTAGGAAAAGTAATGCCATTTGGTCAAAACGACATGAGTCGTTTTGCGCAAACTCATACTATGCTTGAAAAACTGGTTACTGAGCCTCAGTTAGCGCCTGTTGAGTTTGACGCAAGTAAGGTCAACTTGTATAAGGTGTCTAGGTCGATTAATAAACATTTCGATGACTTTGAATTTAGCTTTGCTGGTGATGCAGAAAACTTCAGTGCTTTTAGTCACGGGGCTGTGTTAGCGACAGAAGGTGGTAAAGCGATCACCGTCGAACAGCCACAAGAGGCCATTGTATTTCCGAATGCAAATGTACCCATTGGGCAGCGTACAGTGCTATGTTTAGTACCTGCACCGAACGAGTCAATCTTATAGTCGTAAAGCAATATATACATGTCAATCGTGAGTAAAATACGTTTACAGTGAGAGTAAGTATTGATAGGTAGTTTACGTTAACGTAATGTCTACTCGCATAGTATAAATAGAGCCATGTTTATGTTGAACATGGCTTAACAATAACAAGAGCATAATATGAGCAACGCACCACTGACCAATGAAACAGTGCACCGTGTCAGCTTCTTAGACAAAGCGTCATTGCACATCCCCATTTTGCGTATTTTGCAAGCTGATGGCACCACATATGAAAATGCGGTTTTACCAGTAATCGACAAGGCTCTGGCCGAAAAAATATTTGATACCTGTGTTTTTACACGAGTATTAGACGAGCGTATGTTGGGTGCGCAACGTCAAGGACGAATTAGTTTTTACATGACCTGTACCGGTGAAGAAGCCTCAATTATCGGCAGCACAGCAGCGCTGGATAAAGACGACGTCATTTTGGCTCAATATCGCGAACACGCCTCATTGCGTTATCGTGGATTTAGTACTGAACAATTTATGAATCAAATGTTCAGTAACGAGAAAGATTTAGGTAAAGGTCGCCAAATGCCGATCCATTACGGCAGCCGTGAACTCAATTACCAAACCATTTCGTCACCACTGGCAACGCAAATTCCGCAGGCGACTGGTGTTGCTTATGGTATGAAGTTACAAGGCAAGCGTAATGTGGCCATTTGTTATTTTGGTGAAGGCGCTGCATCAGAAGGTGACTTCCATGCTGGTTTGAATATGGCTGCAGTACTCAAGTCTCCTACCATCTTTTTCTGTCGCAACAATGGTTATGCTATTTCTACCCCAACCGAAGAGCAATTTGCCGGTAACGGTATTGCCAGTCGCGGCGTAGGTTACGGTATGCATACCATACGTGTAGACGGTAACGACATGCTCGCAGTGCTAGCCGCTACGCAACAAGCTCGAGCTCACGCATTAGAGCACAATGCTCCGGTATTGATTGAAGCTATGACATATCGTTTGGGTGCGCATTCTTCATCAGACGATCCATCTGGGTATCGTTCAAAAGAAGAAGAAGCAAAATGGCAACAGCACGACCCAGTAAAACGTTTTAAATTGTGGATGATCAACAAAGATTGGCTTACTGAAGCCGATGAAGCCAAGTTATTTGAACGTTATCGCGAAGAAGTGTTAGCGGCAGTTAAAGTGGCTGAAAAGTTGCCGGTGCCGAAACTCGACGAAATTATCGAAGATGTGCTTGATAAACCAACTCCAGCGCTTAGAAAACAGCTTAAAGAGTTGAAAGAGCATATCGCTAAGTATCCAAAAGCCTATCCAAAAAGCGCAGGGAGACTCTAAATCGTGGCTCAAATGAATATGTTACACGCCATCAATGAGGCGTTATCAATAGCCATGACTGCCGATGAGCGCATGGTGATTTTTGGTGAAGATGTGGGTCACTTTGGTGGCGTTTTTCGTGCGACTTCTGGTCTGCAAGAACAGTTTGGTCGTGATCGTTGTTTCAACACACCGCTAACAGAGCAAGGCATTGCAGGTTTTGCTAATGGCTTAGCATCTTATGGTATGACTGCGGTTGCTGAAATTCAGTTCGCTGATTATATTTTTCCAGCATTCGATCAAATAGTTAATGAATCAGCAAAATTTAGATACCGCAGTGGTAATCAATTTGATGTGGGTGGATTAACCTTCCGAACCCCTTATGGCGGTGGGATAGCAGGTGGTCATTATCACTCACAATCTCCTGAAGCCTATTTTACCCAAACACCAGGCCTAAAAGTGGTGATTCCACGCAATCCAGAACAAGCAAAAGGATTGTTGTTGGCATCTATTCGCGATCCAAACCCGGTTATTTTCTTTGAACCTAAGCGTTTATACCGCGCATCTGTTGGCGAAGTGCCAGCCGGTGACTACGTTATCGAATTAGGTAAAGCACAAGTGGTTAAGCAGGGCAGTGATATTACAGTCCTGGCTTGGGGCGCACAGATGGAAATCGTTGAAAAAGCCTGTGAGCGAGCGGAAAAAGAAGGTATTTCATGTGAAATTATCGACTTACGTACTATCGCACCATGGGATGTTGAAACCATCGCTAAATCAGTGACCAAAACCGGTCGTTTACTGATTAACCATGAAGCCCCTTTAACCGGTGGTTTTGCTGGCGAGATTGCCGCAACGATCCAACAAGAATGTTTCTTATCGCTTGAGTCACCAATTTGTCGAGTGTGCGGCTTAGATACGCCTTATCCATTAGTGCATGAAAAAGAATACATGCCAGATGAGTTAAAGACCTTCGAAGCTATCAAGGCCACAGTTGCTTATTAGGAGTAAGATATGATTAAAGATTTTATTTTACCTGACATCGGCGAAGGTGTAGTGGAATGTGAATTAGTCGATTGGTTAGTCAGTGAAGGTGACATGGTTACCGAAGACCAACCGATTGCTGATGTAATGACTGACAAAGCCTTAGTACAAATTCCTGCGCCACATGCCGGAAAAATCACTAAGCTTTATTACGCTAAAGGCGAAATAGCCATAGTGCATCAGCCATTATATGCGGTTGAGATGGACGGTGATGACAGTTCTAGTGTTTCTGAGACTCCTGTAGCTGCTGTCACTCCGGTTAAAGAAGCTGTTAACGATACATCGGCTAATCACGCTCCTGTTGACCGGGATAACTCTGTCGCTGCGACAACAAAAAGTTCATCAAATATTGAAGAATTCTTACTACCCGATATTGGTGAAGGAATTGTTGAATGTGAGCTAGTTGACTGGTTGGTAGAAGAAGGCGATATGGTGGTCGAAGACCAACCGATTGCTGATGTGATGACCGATAAAGCGTTAGTGCAAATTCCGGCGATGAAAGCCGGTAAAATAGTTAAACTGCATTACCGTAAGGGTCAGCTTGCTAAAGTGCATTCGCCTCTATTTTCCATCGAAGTCGAAGCCGATGCTGATAGTGCATCTGCTAGCGTTGACGTGGTTCAACAAGCTCAAGCCGCTGCACCACATGTTAATCTTGAGCCCGTTGCTCAGGGTAAAGCGTTAGCCAGCCCAGCTGTTCGCCGTATGGCGCGGACACTCGATATAAATATCGCAACTGTAGTCGGTACGGGCAAAAATGGCCGTGTTTACAAAGAAGATATTGAACGTCATCAGCAAGGTACAAGTGCCTCTCAACCCGCTGCAAATACAAATGCTGCTTCATCGTCTTCTGATCAAGTTACAAATCCAGTAAGTGGTCAATTAGTTAGCCCTGCTTCAGCAAGTGATCGTGTTGAACCTATCAAAGGCGTCAAAGCTATTATGGCTAAAATGATGGTTGAGTCAGTATCGACAATTCCACATTTTACCTATTGCGAAGAATTTGATTTAACTGAATTGGTTGCTTTGCGTGAAAGTATGAAGCAGCGCTACTCAACCGACGAAGTGAAGCTCACTATGATGCCATTCTTTATGAAGGCCATGTCGTTAGCTATCAATGAATTTCCGATCTTGAACAGTCAAGTAAACGCTGATTGCACTGAACTCACATATAAGTCGCGCCATAATATTGGTATGGCAGTTGACTCAAAAGTGGGTTTATTGGTTCCGAATGTTAAAGATGTGCAAAATAAGTCTATTTTAGATATTGCCGCTGACATTTCACGCTTAACCACAGCTGCACGCAGCGGCCGTGTGTCACCAGCCGATTTAAAAGATGGGACTATTTCAATTTCTAATATCGGTGCATTAGGCGGCACGATAGCAACACCTATTATTAATAAACCTGAAGTGGCGATTGTGGCATTAGGTAAGTTACAGATACTGCCTCGATTTAACGCCAAAGGTGAAGTTGAAGCTCGTAAGATTATGCAAGTTAGCTGGTCTGGCGATCACCGCGTTATTGACGGTGGCACCATAGCTCGCTTCTGTAATTTATGGAAACACTACCTAGAGCAACCACAAGAAATGCTCTTAGCCATGCGTTAATAATGATTAAGCTATCTTATGCAAAAGGACGCTAACGCGTCCTTTTGTTTTAAGTGGCTTTTTCGTATAATACACAAACAATGTAAATCGATTGGAACTTTGTATGAGTCTGTCGGCACCTAAAATTGAAACTATTGAATATCCGTTTCCGCCAAAACCTGCCGTGTTGTCTGACGCTGAAAAAGCACAATATAAAGCACGTATCAAACAGTTATTGATTGATCAAAATGCAGTCCTTGTTGCCCATTATTATACCGATCCTGAAATTCAAGCATTAGCTGAAGAAACTGGTGGTTGTGTGTCAGATTCTTTAGAAATGGCTCGCTTTGGTCGCGATCACCCAGCAAAGACATTAATTGTTGCTGGGGTTAAGTTTATGGGCGAAACCGCTAAAATCTTAAGCCCTGAAAAAACCATTTTAATGCCCACTCTGGAAGCAACCTGTTCGTTAGATCTAGGTTGTCCGATTGAGCAATTTAATGAGTTTTGCGATGCCCATCCAGATCATACTGTTGTGGTGTATGCCAACACCTCTGCAGCAGTAAAAGCTCGTGCAGATTGGGTGGTCACCTCAAGCATTGCTTTAGAAATTGTTGAGCATCTCGATAGTCAAGATAAAAAAATTATCTGGGCACCCGATCGCCACTTAGGCTCCTACATCAATACACAAACTGGCGCCGACATGTTGTTATGGCAAGGCGAGTGTATTGTGCATGATGAGTTTCAAGCTAAAGCATTACGCGAGCTTAAAAAGCAACATCCTGGTGCAGCCATTTTGGTTCACCCAGAGTCACCAGCTAGTGTGGTTGAGCTTGCTGATGCTGTAGGTTCTACCAGTCAGTTGATTAAAGCGGCGCAAACCATGGCCAACGACACCTTTATTGTTGCCACGGATCGCGGTATTTTTTATAAAATGCAGCAGGCTGCTCCAGGTAAAACCTTGCTCGAAGCCCCAACCGGCGGCAACGGTGCCACCTGTAAGAGTTGTGCCCATTGCCCGTGGATGGCCATGAACGGTTTGCAAGCTATCGAAGCTTCACTAGTTGATAGCGATAAAACTAATCATGAAATATTTGTTGATGATGAACTGCGCATCAAAGCACTCATCCCACTAACTCGCATGCTCGATTTTGCCAAAGAATTGAATATGAAAGTGAAGGGCAACGCATAAGTAAATAGCTAAGTTTGCGAATCAATGACTAGCCAGATAAAAAAACCGACTCCATGTCGGTTTTTTTATTCTCAATTGTTATTGTTGTGATGCGGTATTCTGTTAAATTTTAAATTGCCCAACTAAGGTATTAAGTTGCTTAGACAAATCAGCAAGGTCCTCGCTTGCCTTGGCTGTTTGCATTGCACCATCCGTAGTCTTAGTAACGATATAGTTGATGTTATTGATGTTTTTATTAATCTCATTTGATACCGCACATTGTTCATTTGCTGCACTGGCTATTTGAATATTCATCTCAGTGATAGTATTGACCGCTGCAAAAATGTCATCGAGCGCTCGGTCGGCATTATTTGCCTGTGCTACACAAGAATCTGTGACCTTACTACTTTCTTTCATGACTTGAACTGCTTTCGCTGCACCACTTTGTAATTGTTCTATCATGGCTTGAATGTCTTGGGTTGAGGCCTGTGTTCGGCTTGCTAAGGTTCGAACTTCATCAGCAACAACAGCAAAGCCTCTGCCTTGTTCGCCAGCGCGAGCAGCTTCGATTGCGGCATTCAGAGCTAACAAATTAGTTTGATCAGAAATATTGCGAATTACTTCCAGTACACTATCAATGGCTGTTGTTTGGCTTTGTAAATGTGAAACAGTTTCTGTCGCAATGTTGATTTCTGATGCTAATTGATTAATTTCTGATGACACTGCGCTGACGACAAGTTTTCCCGTTTCTGTTGCTTCATTGGCTTTTTGGGCAGCATCAGCTGCTTGAGTAGCATTTTGTGCAACCTCTTGAACGGTTGCACTCATTTCATTCATCGCGGTCGCAACCTGCTCAGTTTCCTGTTGCTGTTGAACGGTATCAGATCGTGTTTCAAGTGTAATATTAGATAAGCGTTCAGCAGAGTTATTAAGCAGCTGAGTAGCGGACATCACTTGGGTAATTGTGCTATGAACCTTGGTAGCAAATTGGTTGAATGCTTTGGATAGCTGAGTAATTTCATCGTTGCCGATAACGGTTAAACGCAGGGTTAAGTCGCCATCGCCATCTGCAATATTATTCATCGTGTTAGTGGTAGTATTAATTGGCTTTGTAATACTTCTGCTTACCACCCAAGCAATGGCTATCCCTAATAATAACGCAATAATACCTACAAAAATCATGGTTAAAGATACTGTCTTTAGTGCACTCGTATTATGAGTACGATCCATTGCGATTTCTAGGACGCCAATAGGTTGGCCAGAAAAATCTTTTATTTGACGTAAGTAGATAGCATAGGGGGTGTCGTTTAATGTTGACTGGCTATTAAGCACTTCACCATTAAATGCTTGCGTTAAATCGGCATTATTTGAAAAACTATTAGGTTTTGTTGTGGTTCCAAAAGCTTCAAATCGTCCATTTTTCTCAGTGTAGAGAGCAATATCGACGTTATAATCTTTTTTAAATTCGTCAAAAAATGTTTGTCCAAAAGACATACCAAACTCAACAGAGCCAATATGTTTGTTTTGATAATTTATCGGCATAATTCCGCGAATGCCTATCCCAGCGACTCCTTTTTCTAGTCCTTTAACCGCTTTTTTATCTCGATTTGCGACAACGATGGTTTGTCTAAAAGAGGATAAATCATCCCCAAACTCCTCTGGCTTGTGAACCCTTAAAAAGGACGTCGCAGGAGGTAAGTGGAACTGGAATTGACGAACGCCATAACTAGTTTTTAATGAGTCGAAAAGCGGAATAGTTCTAGCCGCTAATTCATTTCTATTGCCCTCACTGAATAGCTTTTGTAATTCTCTATCGCTAGCAATGACAGTTGCTAAAGCTTGAGCCAATTTCCCTGTTGATTCAATATCAGCTGTAGCCGTTTCATATAGCTTGTGTAGCTCGCGTTGCTCGGCGCTATCGATAGTGGCTGAGAATTCAGATAGTACGAAAGGAATAACGGTACCCATGACTAAAAACAATACAATGGCAATACCTAAGATAATACGGTTGCCGATAGTTAAATTAAATTTGCTCGCCATTTTTAATTCCTGTGACTTTTTGTAAATGAATAATATTTAATGATTTAAAATATCAGCTATAAACAGAAAATAAACAAGGCTCTATTGGTCGAATTTTGTGCTCTATGCTGTAATAACTTATCTTTACTCATAATTAAATTCATTTCATTACTCTCATTCCATTTTGTACGATTAATAGACTAGTGAACGAATTGAAATAGAAGGGGAGTCGAATCTGTCTTACTTTATTTAGTGCTATTCGACTTCGTCACTTATAAGC
Source organism: Shewanella vesiculosa (assembly GCF_021560015.1). NCBI lineage: Bacteria > Pseudomonadati > Pseudomonadota > Gammaproteobacteria > Alteromonadales > Shewanellaceae > Shewanella > Shewanella vesiculosa. Next base: position 1,069,210 of record NZ_CP073588.1, read on the forward strand.
AATAGATATTGGGTAATAGGATATAAAAGCTAACAGTGTATGTATGATTTTAGCGTGTTGATAAAATTTTAGGCGATGAATTTAATGATAATAGAAAATTGCAGTATTATTTGGATCCCCGAGCGATGAACTAACTTTTTAATAAATAAAAAAGCCCCGCAAATGCGAGGCTATTAAGTAGATCTTAACGAGCTAATTTATAGTTTAATTACTTAGCGTTCATTAACGCAACAGCGTTGTCTAACATGCGGTTACTGAAACCCCATTCGTTGTCATACCATGACATTACTTTCACTAATCGACCGTTAACACGAGTTTGTGTAGCGTCGAAATTAGAAGAGAAAGGATTATGGTTGAAGTCGATAGACACTAATGGCTCTTCATTAATCGCTAATACTTCAGACATTGGTGACGTTAGTGAAGCACGGGTAATGATGGCATTTACTTCTTCAACAGTGGTGTCTCTAGAGGCTAAGAATGTTAAGTCAACTAAAGACACGTTGATTGTTGGCACTCGTACCGCTAAACCGTCAAATTTACCCATAAGCTCAGGAACCACTAAACCTACTGCAGCAGCTGCACCGGTTTTAGTTGGGATCATCGACATTGCCGCTGCGCGAGCACGGCGTAAATCTGTATGGTAAACATCAGATAGACGTTGATCATTGGTGTAAGAGTGGATCGTGGTCATTAAACCAGATTCAATACCAATTTCATCATTTAACGGCTTAGCAATAGGTGCAAGGCAGTTAGTGGTACATGAAGCACCAGAAATGACTGTCATGTCTGAAGTTAATATATCGTTATTTACACCATATACGATTGTGGCATCAACATTCTTACCAGGAGCTGAAATAATAACTTTCTTAGCACCAGCAGTAAGGTGTGGTTGCACAGATTCTTTAGATGTGAAAATACCCGTACATTCAAAGACAACATCAATTTTTAATTCTGCCCAAGGTAACTTTGATGGGTCACGTTCTTGGAAAGTTAAAATTTTGTCGCCATTAACATAGATAGCTTCATCGTCATGATCAACTTTCGCGTTGAAACGACCATGTACAGTATCGTACTTAGTTAAATGAGCATTAATAGAAGCATCACCTAAATCGTTTAACGCAACGATTTCGATTGGGTAATCTTTGTCGCTTTCGTACAGTGCACGTAGAACGTTTCTACCGATACGGCCATAGCCGTTAATTGCTACACGGATAGTCATCTCATATCCCTCAAGTTAAAATAATTTGGTGGCATATCATTCGCCTGGTTGTAAAATTACCAAATTGGCCGTAATAATCAAGTTAAATCACCCAAATATGCCGAATTAAGCCAATAATATTCGTATTTTTTTTACATTTAGCCCATTTTGAAGATATTTTAAGCACAGTTTTGTAAGTAATAATAAATTTAATAAGCCACAAAATGGATTCAAAGTTCACAATCCTAGCTTATTTTAATAATGCTTCACTGTGACTATTGGCAAATTGTTCGCTCATTACCACTGAGACGAGTTCAATGGCTTGACTGTCTAATGTCGATGCAAGCGCTTGATCCCCCTTAATGATAGCTAATAACTGTTGTTCATCAGCTTGGTTTTCACTGATCAATAAGTTGGCTCTGGTCAACAGGTATTCTTTTTCACTATCTTGTTGTTGGTGGTAAATAGAAGCGAGAGCTAAAAACCAGTCAGGATCAATATCTGCTGGCTTGGTGGTAGCAAGCAAATGCAAATAAAGCGTTTTGGCATCATTAGGCGAAACTCTCACATAATAGGCTGCTAGTTGAGTAATGATATCGTTATCGACAAGCAATCCTTGCTTATAAGTGTTTTCTACAATCGCCAATCCTGCTTGATCGTTAAAACGCATCCAACGATAAAAAGCTAAATGCACTTCGTTATTTGCACGGGTTGTTTCTTGAAGTTCGCTGAGTGTCTGAGTGCTTACCGCAAAAGCGCGTTCTCGATCACGGGTTCGGTCAGTATTAATTTTATGTTGTACACCAGCAGCCAATTCGATGCATTTACTGTATTTCTCTAAGTAAATAAGTTGCTGGTAAAGTTGTTTACCTGTAGGCGATGAGCTCTGTTTTAACGCATATCTGTGGCGGATCAGGTCACCTTTCTCAAATCGGCACCAACTATCTTTGTGTAAATCACTACAAAGTTCAGGATTATTTTTACAAATAAGGTCGCTGTTTCGGTCATTATCGCAGCCAAAAAGGCCAAAACAGGCCCCGATAACTGTAAATGATGTAATTAATACAAAATTATGGCTCAAAAGCGTCTCCGAGCGGTAAATTGTCTAATAAAATTACACATTTACCGAAAATTTGTTACTAGCGAAATCGGCTGTATTTCTTTACAATGTCGGCGACCAACAGGGGGGCCACCCCCATACAATATACTAAATTATTGGTCTTTTCTTTTTGTTACTCAAACCTTTCTGAAAAAACGAGAAAAGTGAGATAAAGGATCCCTACATGAGCGCAGATAAACATTTACAAAGTTGGCAAGAACGTTTCGAAATGGCAGAAGAAGCAATGCAACCGTTGCTTGGCAAGTTGTATCGTAACCAAGGTATTGAGGTTATGGTATATGGTAAACCACTACTCAATGCATCAACCATCGAAATCATTAAGTCACACCGTTTAGTACGTCGTCATGTCGGTGAAAAATTACGTCTTCGTGAAAGTTTCCCATTTGTTGTAGCACTTAGCAAATTAGCCATCAAGCATTGCCGAGTCGATATTGGTAAATTAGCGATTAATTACTGGCGTGATAACAAGGATGCAAGTGGTATCGAAGCTTATATGGCACAGGAGTTGTCAGAAGCTGTTAATCATGGTGATGACACCCCAGCTCGTGATGTTGTACTTTATGGCTTCGGTCGAATAGGGCGTTTGTTAGCTCGTTTACTCATTGAGCGTACTGGTAAAAGTAATAAAATGCGCCTTCGTGCCATTGTATTGCGTGGTGGTAAAAAAGGTGATTTAGAAAAGCGTGCCAGTTTATTACGTCGTGACTCAGTACACGGACCATTTAATGGTTCGGTTGAAGTTGACGAAGAAAACAACGCAATTATTGCCAATGGAACTTACATTCAAGTCATTTACGCTAACTCACCAGATGAAGTTGATTACACTAAGTATGATATTAACAATGCGTTAATTGTTGATAACACAGGTATTTGGAAAGATGAAGCTGGTTTAGGTTTACACCTTAAGAGCCCTGGAGCAGCAAAAGTATTATTAACAGCTCCAGCCAAAGGTGCGATTAAAAATATCGTTTACGGCGTTAATGAAAACGATATCCTTGATTTAGACACCATAGTGTCAGCGGCAAGTTGTACAACTAATGCCATCACACCAGTGTTAAAAGCGGTTAATGACAAATATGTGATTGAAAATGGTCACGTAGAAACGATTCACTCATATACCAACGATCAAAATTTAATTGATAACTATCACAGTGCAGATCGCCGTGGACGTAGCGCCCCACTTAACATGGTCATTACCGAAACCGGCGCGGCTAAAGCTGTTGCTAAAGCATTGCCTGTATTAGCGGGTAAACTAACCGGTAACGCGATTCGCGTTCCAACGCCTAACGTCTCTATGGCTATCATCAGTGTTAATTTACAACACGAAACTAATCGTGATGAACTGAATGAATACTTAAAAGATGTCGCATTGCAATCTGGGTTACAAAATCAAATCGATTTTACTGAATCGACTGAAATTGTTTCAAGTGACTTAGTGGGTTCACGTTATGCAGGTGTTGTCGATTCACAAGCAACGATTGCAGAGGGTAAACGTGCCATTTTGTACGTATGGTATGACAATGAATTTGGTTATAGCTGCCAGGTTGTCGGCGTTATGCAAAAAATGCTTGGCTTAACCACATTATCACTACCTAAAAACTAATATTTAATTAGTACCAAGTTTGCTGACAGTGGATGTTTAACAAGGTTTGCAAAGTGAATATCGCTGTTTATTGAGTACTTACCCAGTATGTAGTCTCGAAAGCATCTCTTTGGAGATGCTTTTTTATCCGCCTTGTAATATATTTAATCAGAATGATGATTTATGCATCAAACAGTCATTTTGTTGCAATAAATCTGTTTTTATTGATTGACTATCAGAGCTAAAACGGTAGAATGCCATTCCGCAGTCAAGGGAAACATCCTCTTGTTGCAACGTTCTAGTTTTAAATAGAGCGGTAAAGAGATACAAATGCGACATTAGCTCAGTTGGTAGAGCGATACCTTGCCAAGGTATAGGTCATCGGTTCGAACCCGATATGTCGCTCCAATTTCTTATCTCCTCCGATGGATTTGATTTTGGTTAAAGCATGGCGCGATGGCAGAATGGCTATGCTACGGATTGCAAATCCGTCTATCTCGGTTCGACTCCGGGTCGCGCCTCCACAAAATTGCGTTTAATGGTTACTTTTAGTAGCGGTTAAAACAACACTTTGCCCGAGTGGTGGAATCGGTAGACACAAGGGATTTAAAATCCCTCGCTGAATAAGCGTGCCGGTTCAAGTCCGGCCTCGGGTACCATTATTTATAGTAAGAAATTACATACTTAAGTATGGTGTAAAAAAGCCTCAACATTAGTTGGGGCTTTTTTACGTCTGTAATTTAGCTTACACATTCAGTGATAAGTAGATAGATAAAAAGCTGAAAAGATAAAATCCTTCGCGCTCAACTTGAATATCAGGCGTACAGGCGCAAGTCCGGCCTCGGGTACCATTATAATCTCTAGCAATAGAGAGTGGTGTAAAAAAGCCTTAACATTAGTTGGGGCTTTTTTACGTCTGTAATTTAGCTTACACATTCAGTGATAAGTAGATAGATAAAAAGCTGAAAAGATAAAATCCCTCGCGCTCAACTTGAACATCAGGCGTACAGGCGCAGGTTAATTTGATGATACATCACGTATTGCTCTTAATATTGTGGGCTGATTTTAGATATAGCCACAATATGCCATGCATGAGTTAAAGGCCTGTAATGAGCTTGGTGTGAATTTGGTATGAAGTTGATATTTTAATCGGGTTGCACTGCAAGGCATCGCAATGATTGCTAAGCAATAGCATCATCTGGAGGGCTAAGAGATTAAAGGCTAGGCTAGCCCAAGCTTATAACGCAAGATTATTCTTGCGCTACAGGCTGTAAAGGGGACTTATTGAGCAGGATCGTCTACTTGAATTTGGCCGACGTACAATACAGGCGCCGCATCAATATCATTTGCATCCATCATGGTGGCGATGCGCTCAACGGCCGACAATAATTGGCTTTGTTCCCATTCTTCAAGATTTTGATAACGCATAATAAAATGCTCTTGTAGCGGTTTAGGTGCACTGTTTAATAATGTTTTACCAGCATCACTCAATGACAAGTGTACTTTGCGCTTGTCAGTTTCACTGCGCGTTCTAATCACCATACCACGATTTTCGAGTCGATCAATAATGGTCGTCACTGTCGCCGCACTTAAATTAATCTCTTGCGCTATTTTTTTGCTAATGGTGCTTCAAGTTGATCCACTTTCTGCATAACCATTAATTGTGGTCCAGTCAGACCGGATAGTTTATTTAATTGACGCGAGTGAATATCAATAGCTCTGATCACTCGCCGTAATGAAATTAGTAGTTGTTCGTATTTTTCCATAATCCCCTCATAATTCACCACGCACCATAACAGAATTCAGCTTATGACTCATGTCCAATATCAAAAAAAAGCAGAATAATGCTATAGACATTATTCTGCTTGGTTATTTTTTCAATTATGGCAAATTATAAGCTAAAAGTACGCGCCACAGATACCACAGCACGAGTATCACTGATATCGCTATCTAGGCTGGTATCTTCTACAGCAAGGTTGAAATCAAAACCTTCCCAGCTTGTCATGTATTCTGCACGATAATGGTTGTAAGAATCACTGTCTCCCCATGCCCATTTATTTTCGTCTTGCGACGTTGAACGATCGAAGCTGACGCGAATGTCATGACCTTCTGCAACAGTGAAGATATGGGCTGCCATCATGATGTAATGACCTGCATCAACACCAAAATAATCCCATGAGTACCAGAAGTTTAATTCACTTTGACCAAGCGATGAAGCATAACCAAACTTAGTGTATACCTCTGGATAGTAATACTCATCAGAGGCATCATCGCCGTGATATGTGTAGTAAGCAATACCCGCATCGAGCGATACTCGATCTGTTAATTCAAAATATTTACCAGCATAAAAATCAAGCTCTAGCCAAGTATCATCTCCGCCACCAAAGTCTACGTTTGATGCCCAAGCACCGACATACCAACCATCATCGGCCGCGTAATCTAGGCTAGCTTGTAGTGCTGGGCTATTATCTGTTTGGCTTACACCATTAAAAGTGTAATCAGACGTTGCATTAACCGTTGTGCTCAGTTCTCCTGCCATGACAGAAGTGGGTAGGGTAAATAAACTTAATAAGGCTAACTTTTTTATTGTCGTGTTCATCATTATTCCTTGGATTGTTTTTATTGTTTAGTCTGCTAATTCGATTTTAGTAAAATCGATTTTATTTTCTTTTGGAGAGCGTTCAATATCCCCGACCGTACGATGGTGCGATTTCAAAATGTATATGAAACAGCTTAATATCAAGCCTATAGCCAGTGCGCCTACTAATTGAATCTGTAAAAAGTCTAGTTTAAATAATAAGGTTAAGCCACTCAGTACAACAATATTACCAACGATATAAGGAACTTTACCAAAACGTTCAACAGTGATGTTCAAATTGTCAGTATATAAACGAACGAGTGAATCTAATGAGTTAATTACAAATGTTATCCCTACTACTACCATAGCAAGATTATAAAACCCTGAGGTATCGAGAGCGTTTGCACTGTAGTAATACAACACTGTAAACCAAATCGCGATCGGGATTGAAGGGAATACCATCATAGCCAGTAACACTTGATAGGTTTTCATACCACCCACAAAGCGTGCAGTAAATTGACCAATCATAATGCTCCAAGCAAACCACCAGAACAGGTAGAACTCATGATAATCGTTTATCGGTAGTACAAAGTTATGAATGTTAGCAAAGTAGTCGCCAATTAATGCAAATGTAGTGAAAAACTCACCGACACTTGAGTCATCGGATAAAAATGCACCAGACCACATAACGGCGATTAAGCCTAAGAATAACCAAGTACTGCCTAAACTGAGATAACGAACATAGCGAATACTGGTGCTTGAATACACTGCTGCAGCAATAACCATAAACACAATGAGGTAGAAGCTGCCGACAATGCTTTCACCATCACCTAACTGTGGTAAATACCAAGGTAAATTGCTTAATAATAAATAAGCGGTGAAGGCACACGTACCAATGATGACGATGTTATTGATAAACTTAATCAGTGGAATTTCAAAATACTTTACTCTGGGTTCAATGACACAGAAGTAGAAGCAGGTTAAAAAGTAAAATGCCCAAATTAAGCAGGCCCAAAAGCCAAACTCAATTGCCAGTGGATTAGTAAATCCATATTCTGGACTGGCAGCTAAATCGGCATAACCGGCAAACTCAGTCAACGGGAACATGATTAAACCTACATCAAGCCCGGAGGTGAACAAAATAGCAATAAAGGTAAACTTACGTACTGGGGTGACACCAATACACTGCATGTTACCCCAACGATAAATCACAAATGCGATTGCGGCAAAAGTAAATAGAATACCTATTGATAACCAGGTCGTCATTTTTTGGCTCCTTGTTGTATGTTTTTAATGCCATAGAACAATTTTTAAAGGCAAAATGCCCTCAAGCCTTAAGTATCGTGTTGACGATAGTTAAACCCTGATAGATTGATCTCAGCTAAATTGGCCATTTACAATTGTGAAGGTTGGCCACAACCTGTTATTGATGTGTATATAGGAATACACATCAATGAATGAGGGCTAATCGGAATGTCGTTTCGGAGCTTGTAAGCGTTGTGATGTTTGCCAATGCTTAGCAATAGTCACTTTTGCTAAACTGGGTGCCAGTGGCTTGTTACCTAAAATAATGTCGGCAGCACGCTCGGCAACCATGATGGTCGGTGAGTTCAAATTCCCATTAGGAATAGTTGGAAAAATAGATGAGTCAACGACTCTTAAACCGTTAATACCGTGAACTTTCGTTTCTGAATCAACCACGGCCATATCATCCTCACCCATTTTGCACGAGCAAGAAGGGTGATAGGCACTTTCAACTGAGCTTCTGACAAAACGGTCAATTTCTTCATCGGTTTTGACCGCTAAGCCTGGCTGAATTTCTTCACCACGATATTCATCTAAACCCGGTTGATTAATAATTTCACGGGTCAAACGAACGCACGCTCTAAAACCTTCGATATCATCTTGATGTGACAAATAATTGAACTGAATTTGTGGGGCAACCTTGGCATCATTTGATACGACCGTGACTGCACCGCGGCTTTTAGGTTTGTTGTGGCCAATATGCACTTGGAAACCATGGCCCGCAAACGCTTCTTTACCGTCGTAACGCATTGCAGCAGGTAGGAAATGATATTGCAGATCTGGCCACTCTAAACCGGCTTTTGAGCGGATAAAACCACAAGACTCAAAATGGTTAGTTGCGCCTAAACCCGATTTATTTAAAATCCATCGCGCACCAATAAATAATTTGCTTAATGGATCTATCTTGCCATTAAGCGAAATCGGTTTTAAGCACTTAAATTGGAAGTAAAACTCTAAATGGTCTTGCAAGTTTTGGCCTACACCAGGCAATTGATGAACTTGCTCAATACCTGCACTCGCTAATGTACTGGCATCGCCAATGCCCGACAGTTGTAAAATATGCGGCGAACCAATAGAACCTGCTGATAAAATCACTTCTTTATTGCAGTTAACATCAATTAACTCGCCTTTACGTTCGTAACGAACGCCAACAGCCGTTTTGCCTTGCATAATTACTTTATGTACAAGCGCATGAGTAACCACGGTTAAATTCGAGCGTTTCATCGCAGGGCGAAGGTACGCATTGGCTGTAGACCAACGCACGCCGTTTTTAACTGTCATGTGCATTGGGCCAAAGCCTTCTTGCTGACTGGCATTGTAATCACTCGTCGCTAGGTAACCGGCATCGACACCTGCATCAACAAAAGCTTGATATAACGGGTTTTTCATCTCATTACCGTTATTAACTGCTAATGGACCTTTATCACCGCGATAAACATTACCGCCAAAAGACCAGGTTTCAGCTTTTTTAAAGTAAGGCAGACAGTGAGCATAATCCCAGTCTTTTGCACCTTGTTGCTGCCACTCGTCAAAATCACGCGCATGGCCACGCACATAAACCATGCCATTAATGGATGATGAGCCGCCGAGTACCTTGCCTCGAGGGCAATGCATACGACGATTATCTAAATGGGGCTCTGCTTCTGTTTCAAACTGCCATGCATACTTTTTGGTATTCATCGGGATAGATAACGCCGTAGGCATTTGAATAAAAATGCTTTTGTCGCTACCTCCGGTTTCAAGTATGAGGACTTTATTGTCTGGATTTTCCGTTAAGCGGTTGGCTAATACACAACCTGCGCTTCCGGCACCGACAATAATATAATCGTATTCATGAGATATTTGCGTAGACATTAATTGGTCACTCCTAAAATGGGCTTTCAAGTGACTGCATACCAACGTAAACAGCTTTAATTTGGGTGTATGCTTTCAAGGTTTCAGAGCCATTCTCGCGGCCAATACCAGACATTTTGTAACCACCAACCGGCATTTCTGCTGGTGAGGCACCATAAGCATTGATCCAACAAATACCAGCTTGAATTTGATGAATAACCCGATGAGCGCGAGTAATGTCTTGGGTAAACACCCCAGCCGCTAAGCCTAGATGTGTACTATTAGCACGTTTAACGACTTCGTCTTCATCAGTAAAGGTCAATACCGACATGACTGGGCCAAAGACTTCTTCTTTAGATAGCGTCATTTCATCAGTGCAATCAGTAAAAATTGTTGGCGCGACAAAGAAACCATTTGGCGCATTGTCAGGCTTTAATGCACTGCCGCCCGTTAACAAAGTCGCCCCTTCTTGTTTACCAATCTCAATATAATCAAGCACTTTTTGTTGATGATCACGTGAAATCAACGCGCCGAAATTAGTGTTAGGGTCCATTGGGTCGCCGCAAACAATATTCTGCTCAGTACGTTCTTTTAAACGTTGAATAAATTGTGGATAAATATCTTGCTGCACAAAGACTCTCGTACCATTGGTACACACTTCGCCTTGCGTATAAAAATTGGCTAACATTGCCGCAGAAACGGCATTTTCAACATCGGCATCGTTAAATATTATCAATGGCGACTTACCACCAAGTTCCATGGTTACGTCTTTAAGTGTTCCCGCCGCAGCTGCCATGACTTTTTTACCGGTACCGACTTCGCCTGTGAATGACACTTTAGCGATATCTTCATTACTGGTTAGCCATGCGCCCACTTTACCGTCACCTTGAACAACGTTAAATACGCCATCTGGTACGCCAGCTTGTGTGAATATTTCTGCCAAACGCATTGCACCGCGTGGTGTTTCTTCTGATGGCTTAAAAATCATCACATTACCGCAAGCGAGCGCAGGTGCCGCTTTCCAACAAGCTATTTGCAGCGGATAGTTCCAAGCACCAATACCGGCACAAATGCCTAATGGCTCGCGACGAGTGTAATAAAAGTCCGCTCCAACAGGTTGTTGATTGCCTTCAATACTTGGGGCAAGTCCGGCAAAGAACTCTATAGAGTCGGCGCCAGTAACCACATCAACTACCGATGCTTCTTGCCATGGCTTACCGGTATCCAATACTTCACCTGCTGCAAGTTCATCATTTTGTTCACGTAGTAGGGCAACGGCTTTTAATAAAATGCGGCTACGTTCGATTGGCGTCATTGCCGACCAAATTGCAAATCCTGCTTTCGCGCTCGCAATAGCCGCCTGTTGTACTGTTTCGGTAGCAACTTCAACTAAATAACTGACATCACCAGTCGCAGGATTAATAACCTCGAAGGTTTCTCCGCTACCATTTGAAATGTATTTACCGTGAACATAATTTTGGTATGTAATTAACGCTGACATTCAATTTCTCCGTGTTGCACGATCGCAGCCTCAATAAAGGCTTTAGATAAAATTTGGGCTTGCTTAAAATCTTCTATCGGGGTGGAGCTCAGCGCGCTGCGTAACCAAAAACCATCAATCACTGCAGCGGTTTGCTTTGCTGCATTAATCGCTGCGGTATTGGGTAATAATTGCTTAAACGAAAAAAGCAGATTGCTGTATAACCGCTGACTATTAATATTTTGTAATCTTGCTAGCCCAGGATCGTGCATCGCTTGGGACCAGAAGCTTAACCATGTTTTTGTCGCGGCATTTGAACGTTGTAATTCAGTAAAGTTTGCTTCCACTATCATCGAAAGCCGTGCTACTGGAGTTAATGTTTTGCCTGATGTTCTCGTCAGTAATGCCTGCTTTAATTCATCTAACAGAAATTTCTGCGTGGCTTCTATTAACCCTTGCTTGCCACCAAAATAGTGACTGATAATTCCCGATGACATTCCCGCCAAGCCACTAATGGTATTAATCGTAGTGTGTTGCAACCCATGACGTTCGACTGACATTAACGTGGCATTTATCAGCTGTTGTTGTCTGACGTTTTTCATTATCGGTCTTGACATAAAAGGGGTCCGTTATCTGTATTAAGAATTATTAATTGAACGCTCAATTAATAAGTATGCTAATGATTAGTGCTGTAACTATCAAGCTATAATTTGATATAGGTCACAACAAATGGGTTGTAAAATAGGGTAGGAATGCGATTATTTTCTGTAAATATATGTTTTACATAGGTTGATTGTTGCGATCTTAACGTTGATCTTTTTTTGTTAAAAACAAAAAAATTTTACATGAAATCATTACAGCTGCAGTTATTTTTGGATTTTTTATAAAAAATCGACATCATCGTAACGTCGATATTTGTCATCAATAATCCTTTATTGATGAATCGTTATTGATGGTTAACATCTAAGAAAACGTTAATCTGAAACCCACTATCGTAATCTTTAGTTATCGATCGTCACCATTTTTAGGACGCAACATTTAGAGCTAATGGGGGTTAACATTTACAGGCAAGTGCCTATCTGATGCACTTAAGTCATTAGCCAGATTAACTGTAAGGCTCAATATAATTCTGCATCGATGTCAGTGATTCATCATTGAAAGGGAGTGGCTTGTGAGTAACTGGCGATAGATAGGTAAACAAGTTCCATGCTATAACCTTATACAAGCTTATGATCTAAGGTGTAGATATTAAGATTGTTAACTAAGAAACCATTAAATATTCAATTATCAGGCGTTAACTAAGTGGTTAAAGATGGGCAGTAGACGATCAATGATTATCTTAACGCTTTATTATAATGGTCAATTATCAGGTGTTAGCTAAGAGGTTAAAGATGGGAAGTGCATCAATGATCATGTGGAGTGTTCTATTTGGCGCTATTGGTATGGGTTATTTTGTTTTTGGTAAACGCCAACGTGCGATTGTCCCTTTGTGTATTGGCATCGCGTTAATTGTGTTTCCTTATTTTGTTGCCAGTGTCACTAGCTTACTGATTATAGGCGTTGTTTTAGTTGCGATACCCTACTTTATCCGGCTTTAGTCGTGAGTATATGCCACGATTTAGCATCAGAGTTAAATCTGACCATTGCTACACCAGTGGCTTTTTATGCTCCAAAGAAAGTGGCTCCAAATAAAGGTTTAGCATTTTTAATGTTTGGTTGAATGGGCTTTAAGATTGTACCCTCATTACAGTCAATCACCTGCAGTGGGCTTATGTGCAGATACTGTTTCGGGACGCTTTACGCCGTCCATGGCCGCTTGTATGCCTTGGAATATATAGATATACGTGAAAGGCCATGGTCAGAATCGGTGAAGTCAGCTTTGTTGTACTCGTAGTCAGAATCCTTAAACATAATTTCATCAATGCTTTCTTTTTGCATAATATGCTCAAGCATTCTGACTCTTGTTGTATTGTTAGTTACCTATTAGGGAAAATATCCTTCAAAAAGAAAATCTTAGAATTTACTGATTGCAGCAAGCAGACTTTGATTGAATGTCTTATCAGTAACGACGCCTTCCTCTAAGTCAAAATTATCAAAAAAGCTTGGTAATGATATAGCGGCTATTACTGTTGCTGCAAAGTAGGGCGCTGATGCTTGCGCTGCGGCTAAGACACTTTGCGCTCCTCCAGGACCTGGCGAGGTGGACAGCATAAGAATCGGTTTATTTTGAAAGACTTTCATGTCTATTCGAGATGTCCAATCGAACAGGTTTTTATAGGCTGATGTATATGAGCCATTGTATTCAGCGAATGACATCACGATAGTATCTGCTGCGCCAATCGCGTTATAAAAATCGTGTGCTAATTGCGGAATACCAAATTCAGTTTCTCTGTCTACGCTGTATATGGGCATTTCAAAGTCATGAATGTCGATTAGCGATATATCTGCGTTGTTGATTTGCTGTGCGGCATAAAAAGCCAATTTTTTGTTAATAGAGTTTTTGCTGTTGCTTGTGCCGAAGGTCAGTACTTTCATTTTAATTTCCTGTGATCAATATTATTTCAAGTGTGCAGTATAGATTGCTTTTTAAGGGTGGCGCGCCTATCAGCGCGAGGGCTAAAGTAACACCGCCATTAGTAAGTAAAAGTCACTGTATCCCAGCTTGGCGATGTATAGTGGTCAAGTGAAGTTAGCCACTATTTGTAGGTAATTCAATTACTTTTTCATATTAAAGGTTATTCGAAATCATTCTGACTTATAAAATAACTAACACACTTCTATCCCTAAACGAGTTATAAAGTGCTCACACTGTATTGCCAGCGACGATGAACCAATATGTCTAGGCCGTAAACATATTCAAACGTTATTCCGTCATCGATCAATCTTGAGATAATTTGTATCTACTGTTGAGACTTTACTATTATCTATTTCATTCGTTTCTGATGTGAGTCACCAGGTTGCTGATATTTGTTCAAACATTTGTGCCGATAGTGATAAAAAATGCCAGTCAGTTAACTGACTGGCATTTTTTCATTGTGATTTATGCGTGTTGTAACTAAGACAACTTATTGCAGGTCTTTACTCACTAAATTACCAAATACGTACGCGTTGCTCTTCAGGTAAGTACAACTCGTCACCGGGTTTAACATCAAAGGCTTTGTACCAAGCATCGTGGTTACGTGGGGCGAGGGCGCGGTAACGACCTGGTGCATGAGTGCCAGCACGAAGTTGGCTTAACATGCTTTGCTCGGTACGTTTTTCTTTCCACACTTGAGCCCAAGCTAAAAAGAAGCGTTGATCGCCAGTAACGCCATCAATAACCGGTGCTTCTTTACCTTTTAAGCTCAACTTATAAGCGTGGTACGCCATTGATAAGCCACCAACATCGCCGATGTTTTCACCTAAACTGTTACGTCCGTTGACAAAGTTTTCTGGAATAGGCTCATATTTGCTGTACTGCTCAGCCAGTTTATCGGCTTTAGCATCAAAGGCTGCGCGATCTTTGTCAGTCCACCAATTACGCTGAATACCATTGGCGTCTGATTTAGAGCCTTGATCATCAAATCCATGACCCATTTCGTGACCAATGACCGCACCGATACTGCCATAGTTAACCGCGGGATCTGCGTTTGGATCAAAAAATGGCGGTTGTAATATAGCCGCAGGGAACACAATCTCATTAAACGAGCTGTTGTAATAGGCATTGACTGTTTGCGGGGTCATGCCCCAACGATTACGATCGGTTTTTTCCAGTTCCTGAGCTACGCTGTCGGCTTGGAAGTATTTGCGCAGATTTTTAATATCACCGACTAAATCATTTTTAGTCAGGGTTAAACCATCAAATTCTTGCCATGAATCTGGATAACCAATTTTAGGGTTAAATGCCGCTAATTTAGCATGGGCATTCACTTTAGTTTCATCGCCCATCCACTCTAAACCATCAATACGCTGTCCAAGTGCTGTGCGTAAGTTTTCAACTAATTCGGCCATTTGTTGCTTAGACGACTCAGGAAAGTAACGTGATACATACACTTTACCGATTGCAAAGCCCAATGATTGAGTACCTGACATTTCTTCCACCGCGCGTTTCCACCGTGGACGAGGTTGTTCTTGGCCTGTTAACTCTTTGCCATAAAAAGCAAAGTTAGTATTGAAAATATCTTCTGACAATAATCCGGCATTATTACTGACCGTGTGGTAGGTCAGATAGTCCTGCCATACATTTAATGGCTGTTGATTTATCAAGTCAATGATAGCCTTAACTGGTTCAGGTTCAGATATATTGAGTTGAGGGACTTGATAGCCTGTTTGTGCAAAATATAAATCCCAGTCGAATCCAGGATATTGCTGATCAAGATCTGCGCGCTTAAGTTGGTTTAAGGTTAAATCGCGATTACGACGTTTCTCTCTAGGCCATTGTGCTTGTGCTATTTTAGTTTCAAGTGCAAGAATCGCCGCGGCACGTTTTTCACCGTCTTTTATCCCCGCAAAAGCCAACATTGCAGCGATATGCTCAACATAAGCTTTACGAATATTCACAAAGCGATCACTTTCTTCTAGGTAATATGAACGGTCTGGTAAACCCAAGCCACCAGCGCCAATGGTCATTTCATATTGATTAGGGTCTAAACGGTTAAACCACATTCCACCCCAAATAGGTGATGATGTACCTGTAAGCCAGGCTTCGCCGAATATTTTTGTTAAGTCTTGAGTCGAGTTGATTGCCGCTATTTGATCTAAGGTGCCTTTAATTGGTGTGATACCCAACTTATTAATGGTTTCGGTGTCCATATAGGCATGATAAAAATCAGCAATTAATTGTTCTTCTGCATTTAAATCACTGCGGCTAGCAATATCATCAATAATTGCTTTGACTTGATCTTCACTGCGCTCAGCTAAGGCATTAAATGCGCCGTAACGGGTTTTGTCTGCTGGCATAACAAAGTTGTCGTACCAATGACCACTGGCATACATAAAGAAGTCATCGCCAGGTTTAACCGCTTCATTACGCGCTGTTAAGTCAATACCAAAAGTACCTAATTCAGCTTTAGCGGGAGCAGGGGAAGTGACGGCTGCAACCTGAGTATTCGTTGTATCAGATACACCACAACCTGCTAAAAGTGCAGTGGTTAATCCAATCGCAATTAAGGATCTATTCATTGTTATCGTATTCCTTAGCCAATGTGTTGACAGAGTTATTTGCTTCGTCATCTTGAAAGAATGACACAAAATGTCAACATTTGAATTGTTAGCAAATTTTAGCAACTAGGTTATTAATAAGACATTTCAGCGATGAATCTTCCTTGTTAACTATGGTCTTTGCCACTTATCTTGCGATGATTTTACACCGTAAAAATAGTATAATTTGAATAAACTCCATGTGTGGAGTATTATCGGTTGTGGTAATGAGTCGTCTTTATATCACTGTATAAATCTCTGAGGAGCTGGATATGTCTGCAATTGAGCAAGCTGTGCTACAGCAAAATCCTGAAAAAACTGCCCAAGTCGCGTTGAAGGTGTTTTTTAATATCATGGATGCTTGGCATGTAAGAGCAAAAGATCAAATTGTGCTGTTAGGTAGGCCGGCCGAGTCGACATTTTATAATTGGAAAAAAGGTAAAGTGTCGTCATTGTCGCCAGATACCTTGGAGCGTATTTCATACGTTTTAGGCATTTATAAAGCCCTTGGGAGTTTATTTCCGACAAGAGATCAAGCCGATTCTTGGCCGCAAAAAGTCAATCAAGCCTTTAATAATCAAACAGCTTTGGAGTATATGCTAAAAGGTAGCATGATAAATTTGAGTGATATGCGGAGATACCTTGATGCACAACGAGGTTAATACCATTGAGCCTAACGCGGATAAGCTGTACAGATTAGTGCCCAGCCATTTTCCGCCTATCGACTTATTTGAACAGGTCGCCAACCCTGATGAGCTTGAGATAGTTTTTGCTATTGAATCACTCACCAACGACCGCTTACGTGAAGAAGCAGGCGAGTTGGCCCTGGTGCCAGTAGAACAACGTATTTCTGGTATTGGAACCTCGCCAATAATGGCGGCATTTACCCATATTGGTACGCCATCACGCTTTACCGATGGTTGTCAATTTGGAGTGTATTATGCGGCTAAAACGTTACATACCGCCTTTGCTGAAACCATTTACCACCGAGAAGTGTTTTTACGCGCGACTAATGAGCCCGATACCGAACTCACTATGCGTTGCTATATTAATCAAGTCGCGTTGGCACTGCATGATATTAGATCCCAACAATTTGATGACTTACACACAGATGACTACGCGATAGCACAGCAATTTGCTAAAGCGTTGCGTGCCCGTGACAGTAACGGTTTGGTATATCGTAGTGTAAGAGACAGTGGTGGTGAATGTATTGCGGCATTCAAACCTAAAGCCGTCACAATCCCACTGCAAGGTGGGCATTACAAATACATCTGGAGTAGTAAAAAGCAAAAGATTGAGCACATATTAGAAGTCAATTTGATTAAGTAACCGCAGCCATTTAACGGTTCTCATCTTCAGATAAACAAATGTAAAATGAATCGCATCTAATTCTACAACTTGTTTAATACCTAAATCTTTTACACGTTAGACGCTCAAGCCGCTATCTAGAATCAACCTCACTATTCTATAAATTGCATTATCTCTTATGCTTAAACTTTCCGGTTACTCTGGCAGTTGTTGCAGTGACTTATCGATTTGCTCAGATAACTGAGTCAATAAATGGCTGTATGCACTAACCATGTCTGGCGCCGTTGCTCCTGCTTTGGTGACCGCAGTGAAGTGTTGCTGGGTGATATGTCGGTTTACTTGGTTATCGATAAGATCCCAATAAACATTTAGTCTGACATTGTTACTGTCTCTGCTTAAGCTCATAAGCTTTATTTTGACACTGTACTGCGGGCTATTTTCTGCTCCCCAGGGGAATAACACTAACTTACGACTATGATCGCTTTGGTTGAGATTAATACTCACGACACGGCCGATACCTTGATCTAATGGTTCAGCCCAGTAGCTGTTGGCCATTCTTTGTAGGCTGCCATCTTCAAGCGGATATACCATTTGAGTAAAGTTTAGGTACTCGGGTATTTCAATAGGGCCAATGCCAATATCGTATTCGAGTGATGTACTGCCGGGCTCTATCTGCAAGGATGGTGCGGTTAACACAAAGTACTGTTTTGGCGGTGAGCTTTGGCATCCGCTGATCAGGCTAAGTGCCAATAAACTCACACTCCAATATAGTGATCTCATCCAAGATAGCCTCATAACATTATTCTCCTTGCTTACCACGTATAATCGCCTCGGGTTGCTCATCTAAGGTTTCACTTAAACTACGTAACGCCCGAGCTGTGCGGCTAATTTCTGCCAATGTATTGGTTAATTCAATCACGAGTGGGGAGTTTTGATCTAAAGAATTACCTGCTTGATTCGCCAACTGATCAATACTGACTAATGTTTTGTGCAGTGCCGCTAAACTGAGGTTGAGAGACTCAACCATTTGCGGTTCATCTTTATTCAACTGCACCAATAAACTATCTAGTTTAGCCAGCACTTCGATACTCTTGGTGCCTAATGTCGCTTGAGTTGTATCGATATGCACAGCGGTGTTTCTAACGGCTGTTGCAGCGCGATCAAAATTATCCAGCGCTTGCTGTATTTTGCCACTGGCGGCAATGTCGCTAAGTTGCTGAGCCAATTTATCCACATTGGTAATGACGTTTTTCAAGTTCAATGATTGCAGATCTTTAAATAAGGATTCGAAATCAGTCGCTATGGTTGGTAGCTCCAATAATGAATCTTTGTCATCATGGAAATGTGCGGATGTGTTGGGATAAAAATCTAACTCAACATAGAGTTGTCCGGTTAATAAACTCAGATAATTCAGCTGAGCACGTAAGCCATTCTCTATCGCATGGGAGAAAAACTCTTCTCCCACTTGTATGCCTTTAAGATTGATGCGTTTCAACAGTAAATCGGCGTGAACTGAGGCCGTGACACCTTGGCTACTGTCGTTGGGGAAATCAATGCTAATATCGCTTATTTCACCAATGATTACGCCTTTTAACTTCACTGGCGCACCGACTTGAAGCCCTTGTACTGAGTTATTGAAATACATGACCACAGGCGCTTTTTCGGCAAATATTCGCCCACCAGAAAAAAATAGCAGGGCAATAAACACTAAAAGAATCGCGCCAAAGATAAAGGCCCCAATCGCAAGAGGAAGTCGCTGGCTTTTACTCATGATGCCTCCACTTTATCAGCCCGATTGAGAAATTGTCGCACTCGAGCTTGGCTACTGTTAAGTTTTAATTCTCTCGGATCGCCACAATCAAGCATGGTATTGGTTTGATTATCGAGAAACACACAGCGGGTGCCGATTGACAATATACTGGGTAGCTCGTGCGATACGATAATCACGGTCGAGTCCAGTGCTTGGCAAATTTGCACAATTAGGTGATCTAAGCGCATAGAACTAATGGGATCTAAGCCTGCTGAAGGCTCATCAAAAAATAACAATTGTGGATCCAGTGCAATCGCGCGTGCCAAGCCTGCACGCTTATGCATACCGCCACTTAATTCGGCAGGGTAAAATTTTTCAAATCCAGCTAAGCCGACTAAAGCAAGCTTATATGCCACAGCCTCTGCTATTTGCCGCTCCGAAAGGTCGGTATACAGTTGTAGCGGTAAAGCCACATTTTCGGCAAGCGACATACTGGAAAACAACGCGCCAGTTTGAAACGTGATCCCCCAGTCTTTGAGCATGGCCACTTGCGCTGGTTCATCAGCGTCATAAAAGTTTTTACCTTGATAAAGTACTTCTCCCTTAAGTGGGGTTAACAATCCTACCATTGATTTAAGTAAGGTTGTTTTGCCGCAACCACTTCCGCCAATGACAAAAAAGATATCATTTTTGTTAATCTCGAAGTTCAGTTGTTTTTGTACCTCGGTCGTACCATAACCGACACTAAGATTGCGTACACTGATGAAGGCATCATCCACCATAATTAGATCCCTAACTTATCGTATAAGATATTGAGCGCGGCATCGGAAACCACCAGAAACACAATGGCTTTAACTACAGCACTGGTCGTGGCTAAACCAACGGCATTAGAATCTCGCCCGCATTTAAGCCCGGCCTGACAACCAGCAATAGCAATCAAAAAACCAAAAATAAGGCTTTTTATCAACCCGGTGGATATGTCTACCCAATCAATGGCAACCTGAGTTTGTAAAATATATTGGGTGTAACTCACGCCCATGCCATTGGCAACTACTGCACCGCCGATCATGCCTATCACGTCAGAGTAAATGCACATTAACGGCATAATGAAAATCAATGCCAACAAGCGAGGTAACACCAGAAACTCCATGGTGGAAATACCCATGACTCGCAGCGCATCAATCTCTTCATTGACCTGCATGGTGCCTAATTGAGCGGCATACGCGGCTCCTGTTCTGCCAGCCATAATGACGCCTGTCATCAGGGCGCCCATTTCGCGTACCATTCCAATCGCCACTAAGTTAGCAACATACACCTGAGCACCTAACTGACGCAGCTGCACTGAACCTAAATAGGCTAAAATCATTCCCACTAGCAGACTAATCAAAGTGACAATCGCCAGTCCTTTAGGCCCTGCTTGTTCAATAAAAAATACGATATCACTGCGCCGAGTACTGGCTTTACCTCTTAACCAACGCCCTAATGCCAACGTGCTTTCCCCGACAAACACTAAGCCATCGTGCACCTGTAAGCCTTGTACAATCATGCCGTTACGAAGCGTGACCCACATGCCACCAATGACACCATCATTCGCCGTTTGATACACAGGCACATCGGTAGCTAGCTGCAGTAATTGTTGTA
Organism: Shewanella vesiculosa; assembly: GCF_021560015.1. Classification (NCBI taxonomy): domain Bacteria; kingdom Pseudomonadati; phylum Pseudomonadota; class Gammaproteobacteria; order Alteromonadales; family Shewanellaceae; genus Shewanella; species Shewanella vesiculosa. The sequence goes on from NZ_CP073588.1 coordinate 1,090,183, forward strand.
ATCCTTGTGGGGTATCTTGAATATTGAGGGCTATTTTTTGTTGTTCACACCAGCGGGATAATTGTAATAAGGCAATGGCAAGGCTTGAATCCCACTGAGATAATTCAGTCGTCACTAATCTGACAGTATGGCAAGTTGCGGGAAGGGCGGCACAAATATCGGCACCTAGTGGTGCTTGGCCTAATTGCCAATCACCTGCAAGACTCAGATCGCAGTTGTCATCGTGCATGTCGATATCAAATGTGGCGAGTGTCATACTAGACCCCAAAAAAAGTAGCAATCAAGTGTATATTTGCATCAAGTTCATTGTTGTACTGATCACAAGTGTAGACCAATCGCTCAGATTGTATTTTGACCTTGAACAAATAAACTCATTAACTATTAAACTGATAACGCTATCTAGCTGGCTAATAACAACCTTCAATGGCTAAATATGCCGCCTGCATATCGCGATTTAACATAAATAAACTTGCACAGACAAAATTTAGCGCTACTATGTACCCTATAAATGGTACTGTGTTTTTATACAGTATCTAGTGTAAATGTACGAGGTTAGCGTATGCGCTTTATTCCCATTGTCGCCAGTGCTGGCATTACCGGTTTTGAAAGCCCTGCTGCTGAGTATCTTCAATTAGGCCTCAGTCTGGATGAGATGTTAGTGCAACATCCAAGTTCGACTTTTATCGGCTTAGCCCAAGGGGAGTCAATGCAAGGTGTTGGGATATTTGATGGCGACTTACTGATTGTCGATCGTCATGAAACGGCTAAAAGTGGCGACGTGATTGTGGCTAATTTTAATGGTGAATTTGTGTGTAAAATTCTCGATCTGCAACGGCGAATGCTAGTGTCATCTCATGAGCAACATTTACCAGTAACCATTTGCGATTATGATGACTTTAGTATTGAAGGTGTGGTGATCCGCTCAATTCGTTGTCATCGCCAAAGCCCCATGTTTGTTAGCCACCAAGGGTAAGCAACAATGTTTGCCTTAGTTGATGCCAATGCTTTTTATTGCAGTGCTGAACAGGTATTTCGCCCTGATTGGCGTGGTAAGCCAATCATTGTACTGAGCAATAACGACGGTTGTATTGTGGCTGCTAATCGACAAGCAAAAGAAGCGGGCATACAAAAATTTCTACCCTATTTTCAAGTTAAAGCGCTATGTGCCGAGCGTAATGTGATTGTGTGTTCATCTAACTATGAGCTCTATGCCGATTTATCAGCAAAAATGATGGCGATAATAGGCCGCTTTGCGCCCGATCAGCATGTGTACTCCATCGATGAATGTTTCCTGTCGTTTAAACACAGTTACCCCGCGATTAAATGCCTGCATACTCATGGTCAGTTAATCCGTCGTACGGTTTGGAAAGAAGCGCGTTTACCCGTCTGTGTCGGTATGGGCGACACCTTGACCTTAGCCAAGATAGCCAATCATGCCGCTAAAAAAATTCCAGGGTACCAAGGTGTTTGCGTAATTGAGACATTGCAGCAACGCACTGACATTTTGCGTCAGCTTGCGGTCGGTGATGTATGGGGCATTGGTAGGCGCATAAGTAAAAAACTTGAAGTAATGAATATTCGCAGCGCATATGATCTTGCCTGTATGCCACCGAGCCTTGCGAGAAAACAATTTAGTATTGAAATAGAGCGAACAGTTCGTGAACTGAATGGTCAAGTCTGTAAACAATGGGATGAGGCAAGGGCAGATAAAAAACAAATTTTCTCGACTCGTAGTGTTGGTGAGCGCATCACTGACTATGAATTGCTATTACAGGCATTGAGTAAACATATCGCTATCGCGGCGCTTAAAGCGCGTCAGCAAGGCTCGTATTGCAAAACCATGTTGCTGTTTGCCAGTAATTCCCCCCATGACGAACGGCCCGTGAGTGATAAGGTCATTGTCCATTTCCCTTGCCCGACACATTGCTCTGTTGAACTCACCAAAGCGCTTAGACAAACTGCACCAAGGTTGTTTCGCGTCGGTGTGCGGTATTACAAAATTGGCGTAGGCCTCGTTGATTTAGCCAGCGAGAAATATTTTCAATTTGATTTATTCAATCCTGCTAAGGTCGATTATGCCCTCATGCACACTCTTGATAGCATCAACCAACGTTATGGCCGCGATACTGTGTTTCTTGCTGCACAAGGAATACAACAAAAGTGGGCAATGCGTCGTGATTTGCTTACTCCTCAATATTCAACTCAATGGAAATGCTTACCCAAGATTAAATGTTAATATTTTTATGGGTTCCATCATTAAGATTGTCATTGAGCAAATAAAATAGAAATCACTGATTCGATTATTGATATTGAGCTAAGCGTGGCACCGGTCACAAAATATCAATACATAATTGGCATATGCCATTAATCGATGTATATATGGCATATGCCAATTACTATTAATCGATAATGGTAAGCATTAATGTCATCAACCATAACCATTTATGCCGTTTAAACTAAATGGTATCTCGATGATAAAATTGAATATTATACAGTGAGGACAGCCACCATGATTACAGCCATACCCATGAAAGCAGAAAATATTTCCAACCATTTTAGCAAAGCCGATGAGATACTGTTTATTAATGACCAAGCTCAAGTCGTCGGGCGTTTTATCAACCCCGCTTTACTCGATGGATGTGAGGGCAAGCAGCAATTAGTCAGTTTGATACTGGCACAAGGCGCTAATCGGGTGATCGTACGTAATATTGGCCAGCAGTTATTGTCTAAGCTACTAAACCAGAATTTGAGTGTATTTCATGCAAAAAACGGTCGTACAGAGATACAGCATTTTGCGGCTGCTGTTTTATCCGACTGTGAACAATATACCCAGGTAAGTCAGGGGCGTCCGTCAGTGAAACATATTGCTAAGCAAGCTAATGGCGGTTGTTGCGATCATGATCATGCTGATGGAGAACTGGGCTGTCACAGTGGATCTGAGGTGATAAAGAAACGTTGCTGTGAAACTAAAGCGGGCGCAGAAAGCGCCATGATGAAACCTTGTTGTAATAAAAAGCACTCACTCATGCACCAACATTAGTGAATGCGCAGGTCGAAGTGATGTGCTTACAGCGCTGTTAGTTTTAAATCATAGCGCTGTAATTTACGATATAAAGTACGAACACTAATATTAAGCTTAATGGCTAATTCTGCAGGAGACCCTTGAAATTGCTCACAGACCTGAAAAAGATACCTATACTCAACGTCATCTAATGACATGATCGTGGTTGCCGTTTTTAGGGAATTGTTTTCTTCGGTCGACAGGTGATTAGGTTGAACAATTTCAGGTAAATCACTGCTGTGGATCATATCTTCGTTGGCTATTAATGCTGATTGCTCAATAATGTTTTTCAATTCACGAATATTACCTGGATAGGCATAACGACTGAGTAAGGTTAACGCATTAGCTGAAAACTTTTTATGCTTGTATTCAGAATATTTAATAAAGTGATTAACGAGCGTTGGAATATCATCATGGCGTTCACGTAACGAGGGTAAGTAAATCGGAAATCCTGCAATGCGATAATACAAATCGCGTCTGAATTCTCCTTTTTCAACTAAATCGAGTAAATTTTTATGGCTGGCGCTGACTAATCTAAAATCAGAACGTTTTTGTTTTAAGCCTCCAACGGCGCGATAGCATTGAGTTTCAAGTAATCTGAGTAACTTGACTTGCATATTCATTGGTACGTCGCCAATTTCATCAAAAAACACCGTCCCACCATGGGCGATTTCAATCAGACCTTTTTTGCTGGTGGTCGCCCCGGTAAAGGCACCTTTTTCATGGCCAAATAATTCACTTTCGAATAGATTCTCACTCAGTCCGGTACATTCAATCACCACAAATGGCTTATCACTTCTACTGCTGGCTTGATGTACAGCTTTGGCGACCAGCTCTTTACCAGCGCCTGTTTCACCTTGCAACAGTACTGCAATGTTAGATTGAGAGGCACGATTTATCCGATTGAGCATTTCCTTAAACGGCGCAGATTGACCGACCATAGTGCCTTTTTTAGATTCGATCGATGCATAATCAATAGCATCTAGAATCTCTAGGAACCCTAAGATTTGGCCGTCATTATCTTTAATCGGTTTCATTAAAATATCGCAATATGACTTGCCATGAGCCGTGCTATGGATATGCATCGCATTGGCTGCTCTAGTCGTACTCAGGCATTGCTGTAAAGGGCAATCTTCGCCGTGTTTGTCACAAGGTTCGTTACTGTGATGGGAAATCTGATGACACTTACTTTGACCCAATATCACTTTGGTCTCATAGGTTTCTGCATAGGCTTCATTGACCGCATGTATGACATAGTCTGGGGTAATAAATATTGCCGGTTTATCAATCGCGTTTATCATCGATTGGACTACGGTAGTGTTATCCATTTATTGCTCTCGCTTGTCTTATATGCATCAGTTAATTCTAATATGTCATTATAGGTGCCATAATTGTCACGTCAATGCCACATTTGTCACTTGGTAACCTTGTATTTACATTATCTAAACATTGGTTGGTTTTAGGTAGCTGATTTCATTACCTTAAAATTTAATATGTGATCTGGCACAAGCTTTGTATAGCTCTAATATACATGTCTGATGGCCGTATTGAGTTCAAAGACACTGTAAATGGGGAGAACATTCAATGGCTAAAATTGTTGTGATAGGTGCCGGTACTGGTGGCATGCCAGCCGCATACGAAATAAAAGAGATTTTGGGTAAGGACCATCAGGTTTTAATGGTTAACGAACATGATACATTTCGTTTTACCCCTTCCAATCCTTGGATTGCCGTTGGGTGGCGAGAACCTAAAGCCATTACGTTCCAGATAGAAAAACACTTAGCAGATAAAAAAATAGAATTTAAATGTGCCAGAGTGACTAAAATTGATACTGAAAAAAATCAACTCATAACTGCTGATGAAGACATTATTGACTATGACTATTTGGTTATCGCAACCGGTCCTAAACTGGCATTTAACACTATACCTGGAGCAGGTCCTGAACACTTTACTCAATCTATTTGCACACTTGAACATGCAGTAGAGTGCAAAGTTGATGTCAATAAACTGTTAGCCAATCCGGGTCCTGTGATCGTGGGGGCATTTCAAGGTGCAAGCTGCTTTGGGCCTGCTTATGAATACGTGTTTATTTTAGACAAGGTGTTACGTGATGCCGGCATTCGAAGCAAAGTGCCAATTCATTTTGTCACTAGCGAGCCTTATGTTGGGCATTTAGGTTTAGGTGGCGTTGGTGATTCAAAATCAATGCTCGAGTCTGAGTTACGCCAAAGAGATATAAAATGGATATGCAATGCCACGGTTGACTCTGTAGAGGAGGGCGTGATGCATATTTCAGAGCTTGATAGAAAGGGGAATGTTGATTTTTCTCACTCATTGCCATTTCAACATTCAATGTTAATCCCCCCATTTGCTGGTATTGATGCTGTCGCGAATGTTGAAGGGCTATGTAACCCTAAAGGCTTTGTTATTACCGATGAACATCAACGTTCACCAATATTTAGTAATATTTTTGCGGGTGGCGTTTGTGTGGCAATCCCGCCAGCAGAAATAACGCCAGTTCCAACCGGAATGCCAAAAACAGGTTACATGATTGAGTCGATGATGACTGCAATCGCTCACAATTTGCATAGTATTATTATTGAAAACAGCCCGCCTAAAAGTAAAGGCACCTGGAATGCAATTTGTATTGCTGATATGGGTGACACAGGTGCAGTATTTGTGGCAATGCCTCAAATAGCACCGCGTAACGTCTCTTGGTTTAAAAAAGGGAAATGGGCACATTTTGCCAAAATTGGTTTTGAAAAATACTTTCTACGAAAAATGAAGACTGGTAGTAGTGAACCATTATACGAAAAATATGCGTTGAAACTCATGGGAATTACGCGCCTAGAAGCAGAGGATGATGATAATGACATTAGCAAAAAATTGTAATCAACACGTGGCATGGTCTGGCAAATTAGGCGCTTTACTAATACTCGCGAGTATGGCCAGTGTTAGCCAAGCAGCACCATTAACCGAACAGCAAATGCTTGAGCAAGAGGCTAATGAGCGTATTGCCGAATTTAGCCAAACATTAAAAGGTCAGTTACAGGCAGCCATAAAGCAAGGTGGATTGCCCAATGCTGTGTCTGTGTGTAAGTCGGTAGCGCCTGCAATTACTGCACAGAATTCGAAACAAGGCTGGACGCTCGCTCGAACCAGTTTGCGGGTGCGTAATTCAGACAATACACCAGATGCATGGGAGTTAGCACAATTACAAAAGTTTGAAGCCATTCAGTCTTCAGGGCAGCAATCCGTTGATAAACCGATAGTGGCTAGCGAGTATATTGTTAATGGCGATAATACTGAGTTTCGATATATGAAAGCCATTCCAACTCAAGAGTTATGCTTAGGTTGTCATGGTAGTAATATTAACCCTGAACTGAGTGCATTGATTAATACAACCTATCCTGATGATGAAGCAATTAACTTTGCCCTTGGTGATATTAGAGGTGCATTTTCATTGCAAAAAGTCATCAGTGATCCAGTATCGCCGATGACAGCTAAACCCTAATAAAGACGTAAATAATGACGTAATAAGGCTTAACAAACGTTAAGTCTCATTACGTAAAACCTAAATCATAGTGAGTTTATTCGTTCGTAATTTATTGCGACATAATTCGCAGTAAAAGATGATGATTTGATTTAACATTATACTGTAATAATCAAACTTCCTCAGTCAACGATAAATGATGTTGCGAATGTGTCCGATATTCATATGAGGTTTTATCTAACAAATGCCCAAGGGATTTTGTTGGGAGTAATGTGTCATGAGCAAAATCCGCATCGATCCTTTTTATCATCACGTTAGCCATACGATTACTTATGTGGTGACGGATCTTGCTACGCGTCAAAGTGCCATAATCGATCCTGTTTTAGACTTTGATATCGCCTCTGGAACCATAAGTACTCATTTTGCCGATATGCTGATTGAGCATATCGATAAACATGGATATGAAATTGAATGGATTTTAGAAACGCATGCCCATGATGATCATATTTCAGCGGCATGCTATATCAAGAAAAATCGAGGAGGGATAACGGGAATTGGCGAGAATATCACCAAAGTCCAACACACGTTTAAGCGATTACTTAATCTTGATGAAAGCTTTCAGTGTAATGGTGAGCAGTTTGACCAACTGTTTGTCGATGAAGAATTAATTAAATTCGGTCATTTAAATATTCACGTAATACACACTCCGGGGCATACACCAGCTTGTGTTAGCTATCTTATTGAAGACACAGTGTTTGTCGGTGATACCTTATCTACACCTGAGCTAGGGACTGCGAGTACTGAATTCCCAGATAGCAGTGCAACCACCTTATACCATTCAATTCAACGGATATTAGCATTGCCAAATTGTACCCGTGTATTTGTAGGACATTATCCGTTCACAGATAAAAACGCGGAGAATCAATTAGAAACATCGGTTATTGCGCAAAAAAGGAATAACCGCGTTGTAGGGGGTAAAGTCACTCTTACTGAGTTTGTTCAGTTACATCAACAACGTCATATAAATGCTGATACTCCAGCTTTGCTACTACCCGCAATCCAAATCAATATTCGTGCAGGCAATATTTCACCCATAGAAGGTGAAGATAACTATTATATTAAAATACCGCTAAATCAATTGTGATCACATCACGAAAATAATCATCTTACCAATTAGTGGTCAAATAAACGGCCTCCAGCTAATGGCAATAAAAGATATCTGCCATTAGCCAGAGCATATCTAGCTTACTGTGATTTAAACCTTATACGGCACTAATGGAAATCCATCTTGTTGCCATTGCACCATACCACCTGCCACAGATAGTGGTTTTTTAAAGCCCATATTTTGTAATGAATCGGCAGCAAGTGCGGAGCGACCACCAGTACGGCAAATCAGAAATATCTCTTTTTCTGCTAATTCATTTAATGCTAAAACCCATTCGCAATGGTGACTGACCAAAGGATGCTCGTGTATTTTCATCTCTAATACACCACGAGGGAAATTCACTGCACCTTCAATATGGCCTAATAAAAATTCTTCGTGTTCACGGACATCGATAATAACCACATCAGGGTTAAGCATTGCCGTGAGTAAATCATGGGTACTCACTTCGATAATGTTAGCTTTGATTTCACTTATGTATTCTTGAGCAGTTTTCATGTGTACCTCGTGATATTAAATAATAGATTTAGTTAGGATAAATAGTGCCATTAAGACTAAAAACACGGCAAATATTTTCTGTAATATTGCTTTAGGTAAATATTGGCTTATCCATTGACCTGCAATACTGCCGACAAACCCGCCAGCAATCATGATCCCAATAACCGACCAGTCAAACTCAAGCCCTTTATCTGAAAGCAATGAGTAGTATTTTATAAAGCCAACGAATGAATTCATGGTAATAATCAGTAAGCTGGTGCCAATCGCGAGTCCAATATCAATACCACCGAGGATCACCAAAGCCGGCACAATTTAAAAAGCCGCCACCAACACCAACAAAACCAGTCACAACACCGACCCCTAAGCCTTGTAAGAGGATTTTGGTCACATCCAGCGTGCCTGTTTTACATCGACTTGATTGATTACGCCACATCATGACGGCACCCATAAGCATTAAAATGACAAACACAGTCAGTTGAATGTCACTGGTCACAAAAGTGCTTGTCCAAGCACCTAAGTAAGTCCCCGCCATGCCAGGTAAACCAAATAAGAAAACATGACGCCAAGAAACTTTTTTTATGCTTAATGAAACGCATACTGCTGATTAAACTGATTACACCAACGATACATAATGATGAAGCTATGGCTAATTGTGGTTGCATACCAATAAGATATAACAACACTGGAACCGTAATAATTGAGCCTCCAGAGCCCAATACACTCAGCACTAAACCAATTAATAATGCGCCAATAATTGCTTGTATCATTTTGATGACTCTTAGGTTTAAAGAAGGTTAATCGGGATTTTTAAATAGACTGTGCCATTGTCTTCAGCATCAGGCATTTTTCCTGCACGAATGTTGACTTGAATCGATGGCAATATCAGTCTTGGCATGGCTAATGTGGCGTCTCGTTTTTGTCGCAAAGCAACAAAATCGGCTTTTGACATGGTGTCGTTAACATGAATATTGTGTTGTTTTTGTTGACTGACTTGAGTTTTAAATTGGTGGTCACGGCCTTCAGTAGGGTAGTCATGGCATACATAAATGTCGGTCGAGTCTGGCAAACTAAATAATGTCTGGATTGAGTCATATAAGGTATTGGCATCGCCACCAGGGAAATCGCATCGCGCAGTCCCTACATCAGGCATAAAGATAGTGTCACCTACAAAAGCGGCTTGTTCGTTAATGATGTAGGCTAAATCGGCAGGTGTGTGCCCTGGAGTATGCATAATACGTATGGTCATATCACCGACTTGTAGCCGATCACCATGTTTAAATAGTCGATTAAATTGACTGCCATTCGGCAAAAAACTCGCCTCAAGATTAAATATGCTTTTAAAAGTATCTTGAACTTCGGTGATATGCTCGCCAATGCCTATTTTGCCACCGACTTTGTCACATATAAAACTGGCAGCAGATAAATGGTCTGCATGGGCATGGGTTTCTAATATCCATTTTACCGTCAAGTTTTGACGTTCAATCCAATGTAAAACTCGTTTGGCACTTCGAGTATCAGTACGACCTGACTTGTAATCAAAATCTAAAACAGGGTCAATAATAACGGCATATGAAGTGGCATTATCGGCAACGACATAAGTGAACGTTTCACTGTCATCATCTAAAAACTCATGGACACTAAAAGTAGAGTTCATTATAAAGTTCCTATATTAATCCTATGTAAAAGATGCACAGGAACTTAGATCCCTGTGCAGGCAAAATTAAAGCGATTTTTTGCTGAAATACCAATCAGTGTATTCATAACCTTGGCTTAAACGGGCTTTGGCTTCAGCAGTAGTGGCTGGTGGGGGGACAATAACGTCATCACCAGGCTGCCAGTTTTCTGGAGTCGCTACGCCATTGGCGTCGCTGGTTTGCAATGCTTTGACTAAACGAACAAATTCGCTAATAGAACGGCCGTTGCTCATTGGGTAATAGACCATGGCACGTAATATACCTTCAGGATCGATAATGAAAGTTGCACGCACAGCGGCGGTATCACTCGCGCCAGGTTGGATCATGCCGTAGGCTTTAGCCACTTCCATTGATAAATCGGAGATAATAGGGAAGGTAATTTCAACACCAAAGTTTTCTTCAATATTACGTACCCAAGCAATATGAGAGTGAATACTGTCGATAGATAGACCCAATAATTCGGTATTAATCTCAGCAAACTCTGCTGCGTGTTGTGCAAATCCCATAAACTCAGTAGTACATACAGGGGTAAAATCTGCTGGATGCGAGAATAACACCAACCACTTGCCTTTATAGTCAGTGAGAGAGCGCATACCATGAGTCGTCTTGGTATTAAATGCAGGTGCTGGTCGGTTTAATTGTGGAAAAGAAACAATAGAATCAGTCATGTTATTACTCCAGTAGTGGTTAAGTTAAATTCTGCCTAATCTGTAAAACAGATTACAAACATACTTAGTAATAGCAATTGGTGGGCCAAGTTAGCTTGGTGCGAGATCTTATTGGGATATTATTTATAACATATTGAAAATTATCATTTTTAAATCAGTTAACTATATAAGGCTTGATATCGGTGTTATCTAATAGCGACTATCGTCTCGCTATGCTTTGTCATAAATGACACAAGCGACAATAATGGTGACAAATATGGCGTAAAGAGGTCAGTTATTGATGGTAATAAACCCAGAACCCAATCCACGAGATCAGAAACACTGTTGCCTAGTACGCATGTGAAGTGCTGGGGGGAAATGTGGTTGGATATTGAATAGAAAAGAAATTAACGGATCAGCTAAGGTTAATGTGAAATAAGCCAAGACTCATGAGCAACTAGAATGACGTTGAGCGGCCTTAAATAGACTCTTTATTCGTCAGCACTGTGAAGCGGCTCTTGATTATGACTTTTGAGCCTATACACATATCCTCTTTAGCTTTATATTTTAGTGATTAAATCCAATATTTATAAAGGGTTAAGACACTAATGGATTTGGCAAAGCTTTCCCGTATTAGCATGAAACACTTAATCACTTTGCATGTGATGCTTGATACCCTCAGTGTCACTGCCAGTGCTGAACGCTTATGTTTAAGCCCATCATCGGTAAGTAAAACCTTGAGTCAATTAAGAAACAGCCTTAATGATGAATTATTTTATCGACATGGTAATTCGCTAATCGCCACCCCCTTAGCGCGAAGACTGGGCCCTAGTGTGCAGCAGATGATCAATGATATGAACCATATCATGAGCCAAGATGTGTTTAGTCCTGCTGATTATCAAGGCCGTTTTGCGCTCTCTATACGTGAAAGCACCTTTGAACTACTGGCGGCAAAAATAAGCGCTCATATTCTTAAGTTAGCAGCCAACATCCATTTAGATATTTACAGTAAAGACAATATTGGTTTTGATGGCTTAATAAAGGGCTCGTTAGATTTCATTATTTTACCCCACGACCTAAGTCAGCCGACGGATATTGATGACGATTTAGTCTGGGAAACCTTGATCAATGATGAGATGGTTTGTTTAATGAATGCATCACATCCTTTGGCTTTGCAGCAAGACATCAGCCTTGATGACTATTTGCGATTCAGCCATATAGGTATAACCGATACCGACTTAAGCACACCCTTTTTTGATATTTTGCTGGCTCAGCAATCCAAAAAACGCGCGATCCCCATTTCAGTAGCAGACTTTGGTAGTGCCGCCTTAATGTGTCACCACAGTGAATTACTGTTTACCTGCTCGCGCCACTGGGGAGCCACAGCCAAACAAGCCCAAGGGCTGGTCATTAAAGCTTTACCTATAGATTATGGCAAAGTCACTTATAGCCTCGTATGGCATAAGCAAAGCATGAATGATCCCGCACACCGATGGTTATATGAGCAAATATTACACTGTCGTCATTGCTAAAATAGGATGTCGAGATTAAATCGACTTAATTGAATTAAAGATATAGCGCCGGTAAGGCAAGATTATTCACTCCTCGCTGGCTCAGCAGCGCGGCTAATTTTTCGATATCAGCCTGAGTGCATTGCTTCCATGTTGAAGCGATTTCACCAACTCCGTGATGGTGAAATGCATTTAGTTTAACTCGGGTATCACTTGGTAGCTGAGTTAAATAAGCCGCTAGGGCATCTATCTGGGTATCATAATCTGTAACCTCAGGAATATGTAACAGTCTCACTTCATACAGCTTATTGTGCTGAGCAAGTAACTCAATTGAGTTAAACACCGCTTTGTTGTCTCGCCCGGTAATATAGTAGTGAGTAGCTTGGTGCCATGCTTTTAAATCAACCATAGCACCATCTAAATAGGGGAGTAACTTATGCCATCCCGTGCGACTTAAACTACCATTGGTGTCGATCATGCAAGTTAAGTGTGCTAGTTGCTCAGATGATTTAATCGCCTTAAACAGAGTAATAACAAAAGGTAATTGCAAACTCGCTTCGCCGCCGCTAACTGTAATACCGTTAATAAAATATCGCTGACAACTAATGACCTCAAGGATTTTCTCAAGCGTATAAGTTACCGTTTTGGGCGAGGATTGTGCTTGGCATACCCTAAGGCAAGTATCACATTCAGTGCACTTAGTGCTGTGCCACACGATATGTGGCTTACATTTTAAATCTGTATCTTGCGACGCAATGAGCGTCAATGCTTGCTCAGGGCAATGATCAACACAATCGCCACATGCATTACACAAACTTATCGTTTGTGGATTATGGCAATTTTTGCATTGATAATTGCAGCCTTGCAGAAAAATTACCAATCTACTGCCCGGTCCATCGACGCATGAAAACGGCAATATTTGGCTTACAACAGCCAGTTTACTCATAAACAAAAGGCGCTTGTTCGTGAGCAATAACACGGGCTTGGCGCTGTAATATGCCGGTATTCATGGCGGCCTCAGCAGCTAAACCGCTAGTATTGCTGCGTGAACCACGTTGTTTGAACGTTTCAATGTCAGATCGTTTGACCATGTAACCAGTAACGCGGACTAAATCATTATTCGCGACATTGGCGGTAAACTCCCTAAAACCTAAGCTAAATGCGCCTTTACAAAGTTGGAACATGGCTTGTGGATTCGATTTTACGGTTTCATCTATGCTAAGAATATCGCTAATTCCCGCAGTATAATATTGATGATGCTTCGCTAACGCTTGAATATGACTAATAGGATCAGGCTCTGTTCTATAAGGAATACGAACACCAGGAGTCACATCTTTATCGACGCTAATACCACTTTGAGAATGCAATAACGCACGCCCCTTATAGCCATAGGTCACCGGAGTTGATGTCACCATGTTAGCCAATGCAGCTGAGATCCTTAGGCCTAATTCATTAGCTGCCTGGCTGTGACCATAGGCGTTACTGGATAGATCAGTAGCCTCTTGCGATCCAATAGCGGCAGCTAACTCCTTAGCAGACAGGGCTTGTAAAATATTGACCGCCTCAGCCATACCGTAAATCCCAAACATAGGCGCAAAACGGTCCTCATCAATGAGTTGCTCCTTAACCAAAAAGCTGTCGAAAAAATGTGATTGTTGATGTAAGAATGCCGAACGCGCTTCAATAAGCTCAAAGGTGAGTTGGCCATAATAAGGCAGTACTTGTTGAAAAAAATCATCGATGCTAGTGGCTTTTAAGGCAACTTGTTTTAAGTTAAGTCGTACTAACGTATTGGCGCCGCCAGCTAATGGGAGCGCGTTATAACAACTGACAATACCAAACCCACGCTTATCGAATGTTTCAGCATGCAACGAGTAGTTGGCGATGTGAGGCTTATTGCAAAAACAAATATTGGTGGTCGCCTGCAACAATAAATCATCTGGTGTTATTGCGGGCTCGTACATAAAGGTCAAATTAGGCGCAATTTGTTGTAACTCAAGATCAATACGCAATAAAGTCCGGCAAATAATATTATCAGTCGGACCAATATTCACATGCATAAATGCATCGGGCAATATGCGGTCAAGTAAGATCCAAAAACGGGTTAATTTGCGATAAATGGCATCAGCGTCAAGCCCAGCAACAAAAGGCATCAATAACGCATCTAAATGACCTAAGAACACCGGAATATTGGTCACCGACGGCACGTGATGATAAAGCACCATTAACGCATTAAGGGCATCATCAAAATCTTCAGCCGGTGATAACGCTAAGTACTCTGAGCCTTGCTTCAGGTATTTAGCATAGTCGGGCAGAACATAACGCGGTTTAAACGGCGCGTGGCCTTCAAACATATCGCAAATAATACCGTCCTTCATCGCATCACTAACCTGCTCAGACACTGCCACATATGGCAGACTATTTTCAGCTTCTAGGGCCAAATAATTTGATTTTTGCTTAGGAGAAAGGTGAGGGTGGCTGACTATTTGGACAATATTTTCTTGTAATGACATGACTGAATTCACTTTTTAAAGGCTAATGCTTAATAGCCATTAATCTACTCAGTGACCGGGTGTTTAAACAGTGAAAATAGCTGAGGTTGGCATTGATAAAATCGAAATCCGATGATGCAGATCACAATCAATCAAGTTCTCTACTCCATACTATGTCCTAATAATTCTAAACGCATAATGATTATCGTTAAGCTGAATTGATTAACGGTTGAAGTCATTGATAAACTTTTCTAAATTGGCTTTTTAAAACTGATAGATAGAAAAATAAAACTCAATTACAATGGACGACTTTTGCTTCAAAAATATTCGCGATCTGAGCATAAAATGCCAGCGTAAGATCTAAGGAACATCTTTAATTGAGAACATTAATTGTCTTTATCACAACAGGCTTTATCCTGTTAAGTGGTTGCCAAACGGTGGCAATTAAAGATGCCGACGCAGACCGCAATATCAGTACTGCCAATAAAACAACCTCAACGATCCCTAAGTCTTTAGCCCGCCGAAATTACCAAGACAATGGCGATGTGTGGGAACGCATCCGCTACTCAATGGATATGCCAATCCCAGATGAGCAGTTAGTTAACCAATATCGACAGTGGTATATCGATAATCCACAGCATCTTGAGAGTATTTCGCAACGCGCAAAGCCATTTTTGTATTTAATTGTGCAAGAGTTTGAGCATCGAGATTTACCTATCGAATTAGCCTTACTACCTATGGTTGAGAGCTCATTTAATCCTTTTGCTTATTCTAGCGCCGATGCGTCAGGTCTATGGCAGTTCACCTCACCAATGGCCAGCCATTTTGGCTTGCAGATGAATTGGTGGTATGACGGTCGAAGAGATGTGCCAGCGGCAACATCCGCAGCATTAGATATGCTCGAATACCTGTACAAAAAGACCGATAATTGGTTATATGCATTAGCCGCATACAATGCCGGTGAAGGTCGGTTACGTGAGGCGATTAGATACAATGAAGCGAGAGGACTGAGTACTGACTTCTGGTCTTTACCATTGCCTAAAGAAACCAGACAGTATGTGCCGCAATTACTGGCAATCGCTGATGTGATAAAAAATGCTCAACGTTATGGTATTGCACTCAAAACGATTCCTAACAAACCACTTGTTGAAGTCATTGATGTTGGCAGTCAAATCGATATCTCGGTGGCAGCTGAGCTTGCAAATATGCCCATTGCTCGGCTACAAAATCTCAATCCTGGATTTAATCGTTGGGCGACATCGCCAGACGGACCGCATCAATTAATAGTGCCTGTTAGCAAGGTAAATGTATTTAAAAAGGCACTTGCTGATACTGACATTAGCGCCAGAATGAAATGGTCTAAATATAAAATAAAACCGGGCGATAGCATGAGTGCTATTGCTAAACGTTATCAAACGACTGTGTCTAAAATTCAACAAATGAACGACATCAATAGTGATAAAATCGTTGCCGGTCAATTTTTGTATATGCCACAAGGCGTATCGAGCATGATACCAGAGGTCGAACTCGCTTCAACAAACAAACAACCAAGGACCATCACCACATCTAATCAGCCAGCAGTTCGGAGCGATCACACGGTAAAATATGGCGATACTCTTTGGAGTATTGCCAAAGTGTATAAGGTCAGTGTGGAACAAATTATCGCTTGGAACAAAATGACGGACAAAGACAAGTTGACGGTAGGCAAAACCTGCAGTTTTATCAACAGCCCTTCCAGCAACAGCAGACTCAATTGTAACCCTGTTGTTTAGAAACTGATAAACACGATAGCTCAAATGTTGTAAAAGTTGAGCGTTACATAAATGTGAGTATTTATCGATTTAACCTAGTGAAGTACATCGAAATCCAGCTTTGCCATCTGGACACTTTTGATTATACAGATCGTTTAATAGAGTGACCCACAAGGCTTGAGAGTGATGTTAAATCTTAGTGTTCATATTTTTTCATATTTGTTTCCCATCAGTTCATAACCAACTCAACAGCCATTCATAAGTTTTGAATATAGTCACCCTATCAACAAGAACATATATTTTAGGGTAATGAATATGAACATTAGAAAAACTCAACTAGCTCAGTCAATTTTGTTAGGCAGTCTAATCTTATCGGCTACCTCTTTTGCCAATGCTGCAGATGATAATGTCTTCGATGGAGCCATAAGTGGTAAATTAACCTTTGCTTCAGATTATGTTTTTCGTGGCGAATCGGAAACGATGGATGCAGAAGTACCAGTGGTACAAGGTACTCTAGGGTGGGGTAATGATCTGGGCTGGTATACCGGTGTATTTGCTTCCAATATCAAATTTGCAGACCCCAATTTAGAAATTGTTACTGCACCTTATATAGGTAAAGCAGGTGAGTTTGGCGATAGTGGTATCAGTTACGACGTTATGGTTTTTTCTTACCTGTATCCAGGTGCCTCATATTCGAATTATACCGAACTGTGGATAAAAGTCGGTAAACAATTTGGTCATGCAAATGTGCAATTAGAAGTGACTCCAACAATCGACGATTGGTTTGGCGTAGAGGGCTGGCAAGGTGTTAACTATGCCGTTCATCCGAGCTATCAGTTTGACAATGGTTTACATGTTTCAGCAAGTATCGGCTACCAAGATTTAGATGGTAATGGAGCAGAAGGTTGGGGACACTGGAATTTGGGAGTGAGTAAAGCCTATGCCGGCCTCAATTTTGATGTTCGTTATCATGGCAGTACCATGGATAGCGATCATAAGGTCTATGGCACTCAAACAAAAATCTTTGATGACCGAGTGGTTGTCGGCATCAGCAAAAGTTTCTAATATAAAAACATAACGTCTTTTATTGCTAAACTACAAATATAATTGGATCTTGTTTTACATATCCCCATTATGTGATCTAGGTCCTTTTTTATAAACCAATTTTGCTAGCTGCCACTCATTCCTTGTATATCTTTATAGGCAAATATGAAAAGTTATGAATAATAACGACCATTATTAGCAACACTATCTGGATTGGACGATGGCACATCCTGGTTTAACAAATACAGTACTCGTCGTTGACGATGAAGCAGTGATCCGAGCTCGATTAAAAGGTTATTTTGAGCGTGAAGGTTATCGGGTACTTGAAGCTGGAGACGGCGAACAGATGTGGCAACAGTTTACAAATCAACATATCGATTTGGTGATGTTAGATATTAACTTACCCGGTACCGATGGTTTGAGCTTGGCACGTGAACTGAGAAGTCGTTCGGACGTTGGCATTATTTTAGTCACAGGTCGTGATGAAACCATTGATAAAATCGTTGGTCTTGAAATGGGCGCTGATGATTATGTGACTAAACCATTTGAATTAAGAGAACTATTAGTAAGAGTTAAAAATTTGTTGTGGCGAATTTCATTAGTTAAAAAAGCACAGCAAGACGTTGTAGAACAATTTGAACAGTGTGACGATATCATTGCGTTCGATAAATATATTCTTGAGTTAAACAGCCGAAAACTGAGTCGTGGTGACGAGGTGATAAAGCTGACTAAAGCAGAGTTCGAATTACTTACCGCCTTTGCATTGCATCCGCAGCAAGTACTATCTCGTGAGCGACTAATGCAGCAAACAAGCCACCGTAATGAAGATGTAAATGATAGAACCATTGATGTCATTATTCGTCGATTACGAAACAAGCTACAGGCTGACCTGTTTGTGACGGTTCATGGAGAAGGCTATTTGTTTGCGACAAAGATTAAAGATTAGTTTTTGGCGTCACGCGGTAAATAGGGTAAAAACTTGCAGGGGCTAAGCTGTTATTAAACATATCGAGTTGCACCTTTCCTTGTTCTAACGCCTGTATTTGTGGGCCAATATCACCAAATGATTGTGCTCCCTCAAGTAGTTTTACCATGATGTCTATTGCTAATTTACCTTGTAACACCACTTGATCATCACTGCTGAAAGCGACTTTATTACGATGCAGTCCTCGCAATGTCGCTGGCGATAGATAACTGCTCACAAGCTTTACTTGGCCAGCTAATTGTTTATGTTGCAATGTTCCAATTGCTGCTTCGATAGCAACAGCACTGCCTATAATATAGCTAGGAATATGATCATTAAGCAGATGATGAAGTTGGTCACGATAAAGGTCACGATTATTATCGGTATGGCGAATTGATGTAATCTCAATATGACTATTGGCAATAGCATCTTGAATACCGAGCTCAACCCAATCGCTGCCACCAACACTTTCTGGACCAGTTAGTAGTGCGAGTGTTACTGGAGATGATGGCGGTATTTTTTTAACAGCTTTAGCAATAAAGTGGCCAGCTTCCCAGCCCATTTGATACCAATTAACGCCTACACGAGTCGTTATCATGGGGTTATCGAGTCTATTCACTAACGCTATGATGGGTTTATTAATCTGTCCCGGATAGTTATCAAGTAAATTAGGGGCCACGGCACCGAGTAAGATGGCATCGAACGGCTGATTAAGGCAGTATTCAAGTTGTTTTAGTTGTTGCTCTTTTCTGTAATAACTGCCGGCTTCAAATAATTCTAAATTAATGCCTAATTGGCTGGCTTTTGACACCAAACCGTAATCAATACCGATCCAATAAGCATCTTTGAGGTGAGGTACTAAGGCACAGATCCGCCAAGGCTTTTTGGCCGAAGTCAGTTGATTATATTGTATCGATTTTACTGTTTGAATTTTGGCATTAAATGGCGTCCGCTGTTGTAATATCCAGCTAGAATCTAATGTAGCCTCAGCAAGTAATGGTATTGTCCCTAAGCAAGCTATGAGCAAATAAATAAGTCGGCGCATTATATTGTCTCGATTAAGGTTTCTAAACAGAACACTAAGATTTTTTGTAATTATAACATTTTAAGGAATGACTGTGAGCACTTTATCACTATCAGGCAAGAGCTTAGTAGGTCGCCTTATGTTGGCATTTTGTTTGCTCGGATTGTTACTGTTAATTTTAGTTAGCCTTGGCAGCATTTCGCTTTATTGGGTAAAGCTTGCTGACCAATATTTATATGAAGAGGCGTTACCCGCATCTGAGGCTGCAAGGCAATTGATGCAGTCTTCTAATGGCTTGCTCGACAATGCCCAAGCGCTGGAACGAGTGGAACAAGAGGCACAACGCGTTTTCCTTGGACGTAAGTTGTCACTCGAAAGCACTAATTTACTTTCCGCTATTGAACGACTCAATTCGTTAAATATACAAAATCATGGTGTCGATAAAGATAAGCAATTAGCTCTATTAGCTGGTGAAATTATCCATGACTTATCGGTATTCGGCCGCCAAGTGGGTAAACGTTTAGTATTGGCGGCTCAATTGAATAATAAAGGAAGCGCACTCGCGGAAGCAGCCAGTAAGAGTAGTGTTTTACTTGAAGCAGAACAAGCTGTGGTCGATTCAACCATTCTGGCCAAGTTAAGTTTAGCTTACCCTCAAG
Source organism: Shewanella vesiculosa (assembly GCF_021560015.1). Lineage (NCBI taxonomy): Bacteria > Pseudomonadati > Pseudomonadota > Gammaproteobacteria > Alteromonadales > Shewanellaceae > Shewanella > Shewanella vesiculosa. Next base: position 1,110,183 of record NZ_CP073588.1, read on the forward strand.
TGGTTGGTGCTGAACAAAGTGCCCAACTTTTGGACTCCATCATAGAACAAGACTTGGATGTTCGTGAACGTTTAAATCGAGCTTTGGGATTGATCCATCACATTGAGTTAGTAGGGCAGTTATTACAGTCTCCAGAACAACAACTCGGATTAAATAACGTACTCGACAATATGGCTCGAGTACTGTCTCCAACGACTTATACCATTAATTCTACTCGCGATAACTCCCAAAACGGTAATGAAATACCGAGCCCTTATACTGCTTCAGGCACGAGTGGGCAAATTGATTTAATGCCTCTAGAATTACTTAAAGGCTTAATTCGAGATCCGGTTAGAGCGACAGAGCTTGAGCACCAATTGATAATGTTAAGGGAGGTGAATGATGGCTTAAGTTTGCAGCAGCAATATGCTCAATTGCTAACGAAACAAAATGCGCAGCTGTTAACGCTGACGGATAAATTAGGCCAACTGAATAAGTCAGTCGATAGCGCAATGAAAGCACAACAGCTACAGGCAGAACATGCCCGAAGTAATTTTTTTACAGCAATTACTGTGGGCTAAATCAGGACTGTGGGCGACAGGTATTTTGATGTTAATCATTATGCTGTTGGTGGTTTATCGAGTTATTTATAAAGGTATCGCTTTACGCCTAAGTGAAGCAACTGCAGCATTATCTCAATTAAGTCAGGGCAATACCGAAGTAGTACTTGATCCTCACGGAGACGATGAACTCACCGCGATGGCTTCTGCCATTGAAGCTTTTAAACAAAAAACCGCGCACAATCAAGCACTGCAATCTGAATTACAACAAACGGCATCAGAATTATTTGCCCATAAAGCCTCACTTGAAAGTACCGTGCAGGCACGTACACTCGAACTGGCTGAAACCAACCGTCAACTAGACGCTGAAGCAAAAGGACATTCGACGGCTAGAGTGATGGCAGAACAAGCTAACAAGGCAAAATCGCTATTTTTAGCGACCATGAGCCATGAAATCCGTACTCCGCTAAATGGTCTTTTAGGCACCCTGACTTTACTGAGTCACTCGCCATTACCTCCAGCACAAAAACAAATGTTGGCATTATCGCAATACAGCGGCACCTTACTGCAAAATGTACTTAATGATATTTTGGACTTTTCCCGTTTGGAGCAAGGTAAATTAACTAACGAACCACGGGCTGTTGCGCTTAATGAGCTGCTCGATGAAGTGATGGCAATCATGTTAGCTGGTGCGGGATTGTCAGGTATCTCGTTATATTTAGTTCGCGGTAATTTACCTAAATGGATAACGGTAGATGGCCCCAAATTGCGCCAAGTGTTGTTTAATTTGCTCGGCAATGCCATTAAATTCACTCCAGCAGGACAGGTTACATTACGGGTAAATGTGGTCGAGAAACGATTAACCTTTGAAGTGTCAGATACTGGCGTTGGCATAAGTAAAAAAGGCCATAGATCAATTGTTTATCGCCTATAGTGCACAGCCTAATCAAGGCAGAACCAGAGGCACAGGACTCGGGCTCGCAATTTGTAAAGAATTAGTCTCGTTAATGAATGAGGTTAATACTGCCAATGATTCTATTTGGGTCAATAGTAAAGTGGGTGAGGGTTCCACCTTTGGTTTTAGTTTGCCATTGCACATCTGTGAGCAAGAACATGAGGTTATCTGTGCAAAATTACCTAAAGTTGATCCTAAATGTGTACTCGTTATCGAAGACAACAAAGTCAATTCCATGGTAGCCCAAGGGTTTTTAGCACATCTTGGACATCATTCCGTACTGGCTGATAGTTGTGCTCAAGCAAGAGCGTTGTTTAACGTTGATAGTGCGTTGAAGTTTGACGGCATTATGCTTGATATTCAATTAGGCGATGGCTCAGGAGTTGAGTTATTGGTAGAGTTGAAGAATATTGCTAACGCAGCCCAAAAAGACATCAGCATAGCCGCTTTTACGGCACAAATTCAACATGATGACATAAACGAGTATCAAGCAGCGGGCTTTGACGACGTATTAGCCAAACCGCTTAATATGAAGTTTTTAGCCAATTGGATTGGTGATGCAAGTGATAAGTCAGCAATCAACAGCGACAACACGAATAAGTTAACTAAGATGGATAAACACAAAGGCTTTACACAAACGACCATAGATCAAAAATTTTCAGTTTGTAATGAAGACAATCAGCCTTTACTCGATGAAAAGCAAATTAATGAAGACTTACAATACCTTGGTACGGCAGCTGTTAAAGAGATGTTAGCGTTATTTAAAGTCAGTAGTACACAACACATCAATGCACTGGCAGCTTTACCTACAGATAGGCCAAAAGCGTTACACGCACTTAAAGGCAGTAGTGCCAGCATTGGCTTTATTCAGTTGAGTCAGTTGTGCAAACAATTAGAAAAAGATGGCATTAGTGATGATTCATATTTGTTGCTTAAGCAAGTATTGCAAGCATCCATCAACGCACTTGAGTTGAAAATCTAAACCTAAGATGTTGTAAAATATGGATAATAATTATAGCCAAGTGTGTGTAACCCTAACGCTATTTATCCTGAACTCAAACATTACATATAAAAACACCGAGCTTGATCGGTGTTTTTATATGGGGGTTAATTATATAGATATCCTGTTACTGAGCACCTTTTAGTCCTACACAATCGCTTTCAACCCAAGCCAGAGTGAGGTGAGCAATGGCTGAATAAAACTTACCAGTATCCACAGAGGTAAGCCTATCTACAAAACGGGGTAACCAAGCGTGGAGATATTGCCTAATAAAGCTGAGCTGAGTGTTATCGTCACAAGCACACGCTTGGTGAGCGACATAAGCCAAAATAACGGCAATATGGTCAGACGGTTCAGGAAATTCACTTTGAACAGTTAATTGGCTTTGTTTTAGATATGTTTGCATTTGCTGATGCTGTTCACCAAATAAGAGTATGTCGTCCTTGGCAACTGCATTATCGTTAAGATATAAACTGGCATAAGGGCTGGCGCTATGCTTTGTACCTACTAAAAATAGGCCACAATAATCGGCAGCAAGCTCTAATAAAGCGTGATCAGTATTGACGCTGTTAAGGGTTGAATTAAGCACTGAGTTTATGGTTTCAATGTCTTGACTCAATAACGGGTCACTGGCCAATTTAGCAAAGAATGCCTGAGCCTGACTTGCAGTGAGCTCTTGTAATAGCTGTTGGTCTAGCTCTTTTGCAAACAGTGATGAGAGCAGCTTATACACCATCGAACGACCCTGGTTCATTGGCGTGTTATACAATATCTTGTCATTCATCTATGTTATCTCCTGACCCTATTATGGCTGTTAACTTAAGCGCCAAGAATTAAATCGCTTGGCGCACAGTGATAATACTTACACTTTATAGCTGCGTTTCTATTGGGCCACTAAAAGAACTGACGTCAGGTAACTTACCTTGATACTTTTCGAAATCGACCAAGCAAGTGTATGCGGAGCAAGCCTGGGCAAGCTTTGATGTACCAATATCTTGCGTTAACGTATTAGGGTCACCATAGCTGCACAACGCCCCAATTTCACTACCGCCTTCTTTAGACCCATCTTTACCGACTGGGCCATACCAAGCCCCTTCATGAATTCGGATAACCCCACTAGGGAAGCTGTCGGATACCACTGCACCCGCTAACAGTTGACCTCGGTCGTTAAACACACGAACAACATCGCCATCTTTAATGCCGCGCTGTTTTGCATCGGTAGGATTCAAGTACACGGGTTCACGACCTTGTACCGTATAGGTTTCCCGATATTGCTGCGACTCACACATTTGTGAATGTAAGCGTTTATCTGGGTGGCAAGATTGCATCCACATTGGGTATTTATCTGAACCAGGACCACCATGGCAGCGCTCTGACTTTTCTATCCAAGTAGGATGGCCAGGACAGTCATCGTAATTGAATTGGGCGATTTTACGGCTGAAAATTTCAATCAAGCCCGATGGTGTACCCAATGGATTCATTTCAGGATCATCCCTAAAGTCGGCATGGCGAGTCCAAGGTTGGCCTTCACCAAAATGTACATAACCTTGTTTCCAGAACGTGTCGAAATTTGGCATATCGAACTTACCGGCATTATCGGCTTTACAGTCATTATAAAGTTTCTTAATCCAGTCAAATTCAGACATGCCACGGGTATATTCTGTCTCTTTACCCATTATTTTGGCAAAGCGGGTAAAGATATCAAAATCAGACAAGCTATCAAATAATGGTTCAACCATTTTTTGCATCGCTAAAACACCACGGTTAGCGTAGCTGCCATAAACGTCAATGTCATTACGTTCAAATGTAGTACAAGCGGGTAAAACGATGTCTGAGAAACGGCACGTTGCTGTCCAGTTAATGTCGACAGTGACCACACATTCAAGCTTTTGAAATGCTTGCTTCATCTTATTTCTATCTTGGTGATGACTCCATGGATTATTACCTGAAAATACCATCATCTTAATATCAGGATAAGTGACCTTAGCCCCGTTGGCATCGATGGTTTTACCCGGTTCTAAAATGGCATCAATCCAACGTGCAATCGGAATTGTGCTACTCGCACCTTTAAAATCATTACTGTCGAATAATGGCTTTTGGCCTTCATCAAGATTACGAGGAAACGCGCCCGGTGCAGCTGCGCCCGATGAAGGAACACCAATACTTGAGTAATGATGGCCATAGCTGATACCTCCACCAGGTAAACCAATTTGGCCAATCATAGTGGCAAGTACAGCTGCCATCCAATAAGGTTGTTCACCGTGTTGTTGACGTTGAATACACCAACCCATCATGATTTGAGTACGACCTTTGGTCATCACTTTAGCTAAATCACGTATAATTTCAGGGCTAACACCAGTAATTTTACTGGCCCACTCTGGTGTTTTAGCTACGTTATCTGACTCGCCTAAAATATAAGGTACGAATCTGTCGAAACCTAGGCTGTAGCCCTCAATAAATTTTTCATCGTGTAACTTACTGGTGATCATTTCATGGGCAATACCCAGCATTAACGCAACGTCAGTTTGTGGGTTGACGTAAAGTTGCTCACAGCCTAAGTATTTTTGGGTTTTAGTGACCACTGGGTCGATACTGATCACCCGGATCTTACCTTGTTTTACTTTTTCTTTAAGCTCCGCTAGATAAGCGAACGATTCATGGGTTTCGGCATTCCAACCCACTTGCAGGTTTTTATAGGGATCATTTGACCACAAAATGATGGTTTTAGATTGCTCAAGGATCAACGGCCATGAAGTACCTTGGGCATAAACTTCAGTAGAACCTAAAATATAAGGCAAAATAGTTTGGCCAGCACCCGTTGAGTAGTCACCTATTTTTTTGACAAAATTACCGTGCATTCCAACAGCGCGTTGCATGTGACTGGTACTTGAATGCAGTTGTCCAGTGGCGCGCCAGCCAGTTTGACCTGCGTGCAATCCTGATGGGCCATATTGAGTTTGCACCTCATCAAGTGAATCTTTAAACAGAGTCAATGCTTTATCCCAAGTGACACGGACAAAGCGAAAATCACCTCGTTGACTGGTATCACTTTTATGACCTTTCAATAAAAAATCTAGGCGTACCATAGGGTAGCGAACCCGTGAAGGGTTGTAGACTAAGCCTTTAACGCCATTAATCATATCGGTAGGGTATTTGTCCAACTCAAATGGAATCACCTGGTCAATCACGCCATTCTTACGTTTCATCTTGAATGCACCAAAGTGCGAACCGGTAGTCAACCAGTCGTCATTTGCTTTAGTGCCCGCAGCTGCAAGGGCATTGAATGGTGCCAAAACTGATGTACTGCTTAGTCCAACATAAGAAGTCGCCACTAAGCCTTTAAGAAAATGTCTTCTGTTCATGATGATGTCCTATTAATGCGCCGACTTATCGAAAGTAGATGAATGCTCTTGTAAGTACTTTTGTACAAGCGCTTGAGTGTCTTGGTCCATGTTGACGAATGCAATCATGCCTTTAAACATTCCAGGCCAGCTATTAGCGTCAAAGTGTGCTTCTGCTGGTTGGGTGTGGCACACACTACAACTTCTGGTATAAGTGGTGCGGGCATAATCCCAAAGTGGCTGTAAATCGTTAATTAGGTAGTCAGCATCTGTCCAAATTTTGGCTTCAACACGCTGCCATGTTAATCCGGTCATGGGGTCTTCTTTCTGTTCAAAAACATTCATTACGCCTTCTTCTAACGCAGCATCTTTTGATAACTGAGCCGACAGAATGTTAAGACCAAAATCGAAATAGATAACACGACCAGCACCAATTTTTTTACGCCAACCATTAATACCAACTAGTACACGATTGCCATTGATTTCAAGTACCGTCACTTTAGTGGCAATGTTTAACGTGCCAGCTTCAACATCTGTTTTTTGATTAAAATAAAGGGGTTTAGTTAAGGCAGTAAAGTACTGAGCACCAACCACAAGACCAGTTTCGCCAGATCCTACTTGTGCAATAAGTTCTGGTGCACGAGAAGTCCCCATGTCAGGAAGTTTGTGAGCAATACCTTTATGGCAATCAACACAGCTCTGGTCTATCTCTGCTGCACGCTTCATTTGTTTTTGCGCCAACTTTGACATGTCATCCCATTTCATCGAGTCATAGTTATGGCAGTTTTTACACGCCAAAGAGTTATCACGGTCGAAGCGTTTCCACTCACGGCTAGCCATCTCTAGACGTTTTGATTCAAATTTTTCTTCAGTATTAACAGTTTGCATCAACCAGCCCCACATATCATGTGATGCTTCAATCTTGCGCCCAATTTTACGACTCCAGTTATGAGGCACGTGACAATCGGGGCAAGTGGCCCGAACACCAGAGTGATTAGACCAATGCACCGTTTTCTGTAGCTCTTGGTAGGGCTTGCTTTCCATACTGTGACAGCTAATACAGAACTCTTCAGTGTTGGTCATTTCCAGTGCAGTATTAAAACCACCCCAGAATATAATCCCCATTAAAAAAGCAGATAGGCTAATTGTGCCTAATGTAAGATATTTGGCAGGCTGGTTTAGCGTCCGCCAGGTATTAATAAACCATTTCATAACAGCATCCTTTATAAGATTGACTCATAATTTATTTGAGGATTAGTGCGCAACAACGCCACCAAATGCTTGGATCATCCAAATGACAAAACCATACGCACTAATGCTGGTTACTGTGATAATGGGAAAGAATAAAAAAATGATAAACCCAAGAGCTTTCAGCTCCTTAGACTTCACATTACGTTGGGGATCTACTACGTTTTTTGTTGTCATAGCTTGCTCACTTAAAAAATTACCTTTGCTGATGACAGCTATATTAGATAACAATTGTTAATGGCACTCAGACTGTGGATGAATGAACGTAGACAATATATGAAAGATTATGAATAAATAGATTGAGTACCAACAAGAAAGGTTGCGGTAGAAAATAACACCGGGGTAGAGACTAGGGAAAGTGAGATTATGGTTTATGCACCGCATCGCTATCTACCATAGCTTTAGACTATTTTGTGGTTTTTTAACCCGTAATTTTATTCAGGTCTAATAGAGAATTACATTAAACTATTACGATAATAAAAAGCTAAACACTCGATGTGATATGACGTGTGATAACAATGTTAAACAACACCATAAAAAAATAGATTAAAATCTGTTAACTACACTATAGTTATTCTATTAATTTGACACTAATGGAGTAATACAAGGATGTTGATTTTAAAGTTTATTTTATTGTCTTTAATCGTATTTATGCCAACTTCACATGCAGGTGAAACATGGAAAATCGCATCACTAGAGTGGGCTCCTTATGCGGGCTCAACCATCCCAAGTATGTAAAGATGCACTTGTACCATGGATTAATACTATGGGTTCTTGATCAGACTTTGGTCCTTCATCTCTTGAGTGAATATTCATCCTGAGAAGCAGGTTGAGCCCAACGCTTACTCAGCTCTGCAACTGACTTATCAGGTGCTTGATTAAGGCAAGCTAAAAGTACCAACAACAGATATAAAAAATATTTCAACAATTCGAACATTTGTGCACCTTATTATTGTCACAGGTATTATTGCTAATAAATATTAACAGCAGTGTTCCTTAGATTAGATAGCCACTTAAGACTACAATGCAAATGAGGTAAATCTTTGCTAAGTAGCTTCAAATAATGACAGCCATATAGTTACAATAATGTTAATAGCAGGCTTGCAGCATACACAATGACATTGTTATCACAATATCCCCAGAACAAGATGCATTGGCTCTCTTAAGTGCAAAATATAGCTTATATGGTAGAGCTTTATTGGCCGTTAAATATGTTAAAATTTGTTTTTATCACTATAAAACAATGAGATAATCTTATTCTAAAGAGTTTGTTAACAAATATTAGCCTAGCTCACAGCATGATATAACTGATATAGAATATATAAGCCAGTTCTGACCGTTCTAGGCGGATAGAGGCGCTCTCTGTAGTGAGAGTATTAACGTACTTAGCTTTTTAATCACTTACTAGGCATCGTATAGTTAGTCGCTAAATGTGACATGTGTCGAACAAATCTAACTAAAAATCGTTATAGTAAGATCATCTTCGAATTCTTGGGCGCCATATATGCTGAAAGTTTTGTTAAATATAGCGATTATAATATCACTAGTAGGGCAATTATTGATGCCTAGCTTCGCTATGTCTAATGAAATGTCTATGCCTGCAGAAATGGTCATGTCTGACGCACAATCGAGCCCACCTCATCAGTCAGCAATGATGAACACTGACTGTGATAACGAGCCTAATTGTTGTTTAGGTGATATGAGTCAATGCATTAGTCATTGCCATGCGATCGCGAATACTTTTACGTTTTTTACAGGCATAGAGCTTATCTCTATAGGGCTAACCAGCACGAAGGCCAGCTTGCCTTTATGGGTATCAACCCCTTCTAATCTATCAAGCCAAAACCCACCTCCAATAGCTTAATTCTTTATCTAAATTAATTATTTATATTAGTTACCTATATTAATCACCCACATTAATTTATAAAGATTTTTGTTGCTGTCGTTATCAGCATCAAAAAGTTAACGGAGTTTATTATGAAAAAATTTATTGCTATCTCATTACTATCTTTAGTCAGCTCAGTATCAATGGCTGCCACTATCTCATTGCCTGATTATTTGATCTTTACTGCGGTCGATGGAAAACCGGTATCAAATAAAAGCCAATTAGAAATCTCTCCTGGTCAACATCTCATTGAATTACAGTTTTATGAGTTGTTCTCATCTGGCGCTGATGATACTAATTTCATTAAGTCTGATGCGTTATATTGGAGTTTTAATCTATCTAGAGATGAAGATATTAAAGTGTATACCAAAGAGATTCTATCTTCGAAAAATGCAAAAAACTTTATCAAATCACCGTTTATAACATTAGAAAGCGCCACTATTAAAGGTGAAACCGTCAAGTTAGTTAATCACGAAGAGTTAATGGCTATCATCATGAAACAACATAGTAAAATGATGCAGCAATAACCCTCTAATAATAGGGCGCTCTAATGCGCCCTATTATTTTAATATTCAAACCTTGCTTGACCTGTGTGTTACACATAGGTTTATAGTTAGATGATTATAATGATTAACCTTAGCGGAGGAGGCTGCATGAAAGTGAACCAACTTGCTATTGAACTAGGTATTAGCGCCGACACAGTGCGCTTTTACACTCGCATTGGCCTACTTAATCCCAATAAATCTCCAGTCAATGGTTATAAAGACTATGACCATAAAGATAAGTCGCGTATGCAATTTATCTTAAGCGCTCGAAGACTTGATTTTTCAGTTGAAGAAATTAAAGTGATTTTTTCAAAAACCGACCATGGTGAAAGTGCCTGCCATCTTGTGCGAACGTTAGTTAAACAAAAGCTGGCTGAAACGGAAAGACAATTTAATGAAATGGTTAAACTACGCTCAAGGCTTGCACACGCAGTTGAGCAATGGTCAACCATGCCGGATAACTTACCGACAGGAAATATGATTTGCCATTTGATTGAAGGTTCACATCAAACAGATGGCACTCCTGCAAGAATTAATCAGGATGATAAGATTACATTAACACCAACGGAGGTTAAGTAATGGAACACACAACGCATTCACCTATACAGCTCAATATTATCGGCGCAGGCTGCGCTAGCTGTGTTGGTAAAATTGAGAAAGCCATTAAAACCGTACAAGGCGTAGATTCGGCCGATATGAATTTTGCAGATAGAACGGTACTTGTTACTGGTCAAGCAACTGCAGAGTCCATTATCAACGCGGTAGAAAGTGCTGGCTACAATGCCACTCAAATCCAGGCTGAGTCGGCAGAAGATGCCATGAATGAGAAAGAACAGGCTGATTTACAACATTATAAAAGTTTATTACGCCATACCATTATCGCTTTAAGCGTCGGTATTCCGTTGATGATCTATGGACTTTTTATTGGCGAAATGACGGTATCAAGCCTCTCAGAGCAAATGGTATGGGGGCTGGTTGGTGTAGTTACCTTGGCCATTATGTTGATATCCGGTAAACATTTTTATATCGGTGCTTGGAAGTCTTTTTTAAACCATAACGCCAATATGGACACCCTCATCGCCTTGGGAACAGGAACGGCTTGGATATATTCGATGCTAATTGTGGCATTTCCGCAGTGGTTTCCCGAAATGGCAAGACATGTTTACTTTGAAGCAACCACAATGATCATTGGTTTAATTAATCTTGGTTTAGCACTAGAAGTAAAAGCGCGCGGTAAGACCTCTGAAGCCATTAAGCGTCTTATTGGCCTGCAAGCAAAAACGGCGCGGGTTATCCGTGATGGCAAAGAAATCGATATCGACATTGCCCAAGTGTTACTTAACGATCATGTTAGAGTCCGTCCTGGCGAAAAAATCCCCGTGGATGGGGTGGTTATTGAAGGTAAAAGTACCATTGATGAGTCAATGCTGACCGGTGAGCCCATGCCAGTTGAAAAAGCTGTTGATGATGATGTGGTCACCGGTACTTTAAATAAATCTGGCTCAATCATATTTAAAGCAACACGGGTCGGAAAAGATACCGCACTGGCGCACATTATTAGTATGGTCAAACGGGCACAAAACTCGAAGCCACCGATTGGTCGATTAGCGGATGTCATTGCGGCTTATTTTGTACCAGCCATTATGATCATTGCCATTGTCAGTGCCATGGTGTGGTTTAACGTTGGACCTGAGCCATCAATGGTATTTGCCATAGTGTCTGCTACAACCGTGTTGATTATCGCTTGTCCTTGTGCCCTCGGACTCGCAACACCAATGTCGGTAATGGTTGGCGTTGGTAAGGCGGCTGAATCTGGGGTACTTATTCGTAACGGTGAAGCTTTACAAACGGCCTCTAAAATCACCGCAATGATTTTAGATAAAACTGGCACCATTACCGAAGGTAAACCGCAAGTTACCGATATTATTCTGGCTCATGCAGACAGTGAAGAGCAGGTAATTGCCTTATCGGCTGGAATTGAAAGTCACTCCGAACACCCCCTAGCACAAGCCATTGTTGACAGTGCCAACGCTAGAAGCATTAAAGCCATTAACACTGAACACTTTAATGCCATTTCGGGTCAAGGTGTAGAAGCTCAGATGGATGGACAAACATTACTGTTTGGTAATGAAAAACTGATGCAAGACAACAATATTGCGATTAGTGACTACCAAGCCAAGGCCCAAACCTTAGCCGAAGAGGCTAAAACACCTATGTATTTGGCGCTTGCAGGGCAGTTACTTGCCATTATCGCAGTATCTGATCCGATAAAATCCGATTCAATCGAAGCGATTGCGAGACTAAAACTCAGTGGCATTAAAGTGATTATGTTAACCGGAGATAATAAAGCCACCGCAGCCGCAGTGGCGAAGAAAGTCGGTATTGATGACTTTTTCGCTGAAGTTATGCCAGAAGATAAAGCCAAAAAAGTCGCTGAACTTCAGCAACAAAATGAAATTGTTGGCATGACTGGCGATGGCATTAATGACGCTCCAGCGTTAGCCTTAGCCGATGTCGGCTTTGCAATTGGTACAGGTACAGATGTCGCGATAGAAAGTGCCGATATTACCTTAATGCGTGGATCACTTCATGGATTAGCCGATGCCATAGCCATTAGTAAAGCAACGCTGCGCAACATTAAACAAAACTTGTTTGGTGCATTTATTTATAACGTTGCGGGTATTCCGTTAGCGGCAGGAGTGCTTTATCCGGTATTTGGTATTTTGTTAAACCCAGTGATTGCCGGGGCGGCGATGGCCTTTTCATCGCTTACCGTCGTCAGTAACGCCAACCGTTTACGTTTGTTTAAAGCTAAAGAACACTAGGAGACTCAAAATGTTGATTAATTTACTGTGTATTGCCTTAATCGGTTTTATCATTTGGTGGTTTTGGCTGTATAAACCGTCAAATGAAACTAAGGTTGATGCCAGCACATCAATAGTGGTTAAAGACGGGGTGTATTCGCCTGCAAGAATTAACATTAGCGCCAATACGCCGACAGAAATAACCTTTTTACGCCAAGATAAATCCGGATGTTCCGCCACAGTCTTGCTACCCGACTTAGATATTAGCCAAGATTTAGCACTGGATAAACCCACCAAGGTAGCATTACCTGCTCTGGAAAAAGGCGAGTATCCATTTCATTGTCAGATGCAAATGTATAAAGGCGTGTTGATCGTTGAGTAAGCGTTACCAGCCCGTTATGGCATAACGGATTGAATAATGAATCTTTGGGGGCATGAACAAAATGACGATCAGAACTTGATAGTGTAATGTCACCCTAAGATTTAATTAATGATTATCGTTAATGTAACGCATGCCTATCGGCAAAATGAATTTACTGAGCAAAAATGACCCAGACAATTGACTTACCCATACTTTATTCTTTAAGAAATTGCCCTTATGCAATGCGGGCTAGGTTGGCGATTTATGCTTCAGGTCAGCAAGTTCAGCTACGCGATATAGTGTTAAGTAACAAACCTGAGGAGATGCTTAAGGTGTCACCTAAAGGCACCGTCCCGGTACTAGTTACCACTGATAACCAGGTGATCGATGAAAGCCTAGCCATCATGCAATGGGCATTTTTACAAACAGACCCAGAAGGTTACACTAACAAAGCTGTCCCCAACGCTTTAGATGAAATGTTGGCTGTTATTGCGATATTTGATAATGAATTTAAAGGTCATCTTGAACGGTATCGCTGCTCAAAACGTTACCATGAACCCTCATTACCAGAAGATAGACAGCAATGTGAGCGTTATCTTGCCGATCTGGAATCGCGACTCTGTCTGCACCAGTATTTGATGTCCGATAAACCAAGCTTAACTGATTTGGCATTAATGCCGTTTATGCGGCAGTTTGCCCAAGTAGAGCGGCAATGGTATCTACAATCTCCCTATCCCAAATTGCGCCAATGGTTGAATCATTTTTTGCAAAGTCGGATGTTCAGCAAGGTAATGGTACAAAATTCAATGTGGTTAGACACTAAACAACGCCTAATATTTGGCGCTGTTGTCTAGGGCTATTATTTTTATTGAGCTTGAGTATTTAAGATTAATTCGGCATAACGCGCCATTGGAATATTGATTTGTTGTTGCAATATTTGAGCATTACGCATGAGTTGTTCAGTTTCTATTTGGGGTATGGCATTTTTGAATGCCAGAATGATCCTGTTGCCACTGTCAACTTCGAAACTGATTAAGCGATGTTCAAATTCTAGCGCAAGTAATGCATCTAACTCTTGTCGAAGTTCTACCGATGTATGCCAAATATTGAGAACTAAAACGCCATTTTCATTGAGTGCATTTTTACAATCTCGTAAATAGGATGACTGCACTTGGTTAGGTTCCATGCCTTGTGAGTTATACAAATCTGAAAAAATAACATCACTTTGGACAGTAGTATATTTAATGTGATGGACTGCATCGTCTATATGAGTAACGATGCGATGGGTATCGGGTAAATAAAAGTAATCTTTGGCGGCATTGACTACCGCTTCGCGGTATTCAACCGCATGGACGTTTATATTAACGAAACTATTGAGTAAACACTTTGCCATCGATCCCGCCCCCAGCCCCATAATAGTGGCGATGTTCACTGTCGGAAGAAACAATAATCCGCTCATCATGGCTTGGGTATAACCAAGATGTAATCCATTTATATCATTGAGTTTCATGCAGCTTTGATAGATTTTCCCATCGAAGCTAAGAATACGGCTATTTTTTGTTTGATAAACATAAATTGGGCCGTGCTCATCTTCAGTTGATGAGATGCAGGTTCCTTTGATATCCATGGTATTGTTAACATCGCTTAAATACGTACATATAACGGGTAGGGCAGTATAGCTGATAATAGACGCGGTAAATTAATTGCTTACGAAGTAAAGCTCTTTTAGTTGATATCAAACGGCTAAATTATTCGTGGTTAAGTTAATATAATGTATCCAGAAAGTGACTTTTTTCAAATATAAAACTACTATCATTATTACTACAATAACAAATTGATTTTTTATGAAAAAATATCTCTTTACCTTAATTATCATTTTGCTATTCGCTTGCGAACAACCCGCTACAGAAAAAGCCCTGCAGTACAGTCGTTCGCCTAGTAATAATACCGCGTTAACCTATCGATTTGCGATTCACCCTTTACACAATCCGCAAAAGTTATTCGAAGCTTATCAACCGCTGATCGATTATATCAATCTTAAAATCCCTGAGATTGATATTGAACTCGAAGCATCAATCGATTATGCCTCCTATGAACAAAAAATCCGCGACAGAAAGCCAGATTTATTACTGCCTAATCCATGGCAGACCTTGCAGGCTAGGGACAACGGATATCGAGTGATTGCCATGGCTGGTGATGCTGATGATTTCAAAGGGATTTTTATTGTAAGAAAAGACAATAATATCCAAAAACCAATTGAGCTCAAGGGTAAAAGAGTGAGTTATCCTGCACAAACAGCGCTTGCTGCGACAATTATGCCACAGTATTTTTTGTACACGAATGGAATCGATATTAACCAAGATCTTGATAATATCTATGTGGGTTCACAAGAATCTTCAATCATGAATGCATATCTTGGTAAGGTAGCTGCAGCAGCAACCTGGCCACTTCCTTGGCGATTATTTCAAAAAGATCACCCAGAAAAAGCAAACCAGCTTAAAGTTATTTGGCAAACACCATCTTTAATCAATAACTCAGTTATGGTACGTGATGACTTTCCTAAAGAGATTAGTCAAAAAATACAACATTTACTGATTACTTTAGCAGACTCACCAGAAGGTAAGGCGATTATGCTCGGTATGGAAACCGCTAGATTTACTCAGGCGGAAGATGCTGATTACGATGTTGTACGAAGCTATATAAATAATTTTGAGAGTAAAGTGCGTCCAGTGGAAAGCTCAATCAATGATTAAAAAATTGCAACGTATTCTATTAGGCACATTGCGCCGACAAATGATGATTGGCATGACGCTCATCATCACTTTGATGATGGGATTATTTGTCTGGGATACCACTCACCGCCAGCAAAAAATTAAAGTTGAACAATATAAAGATCAAGCTATTGCCCTTGAAGATACTTTAGCGACTTCGTCTGCTATTTGGGTTGCCTCGCGAGATGTCAGCGGTCTGCAGGAAATCGTCAATGGTGTCTCAAAATACCCTAACTTAAAGCAAGCTATCGTCATCGATTTACGTGGCCAAGTGTTGGCACATACAGATTTAACTAAAGTGGGTTTGTATATCGATGCATTCAACCAAGACAATGATCTGCAACAGATACATTATTCTAATAGTAGTATTGATGTAACTAAAGTCATTGTATTAGCTGATCGAGAAATTGGCTGGGTGGTGATTGATTTAGATAGACGCGCTTACTTAGAAGAAATTAACCAAATAAAAATAAACAGTTTCTTTTATGCTCTTACTGCCATTTTACTTGGTGTTTTAATCACCACTTTAGCCAGTCGTTATTTAACTCGTCGTTTGTATATCATTCAAAAAGTAGCCGATAAAGTCCAAACTGGCGCCACTCATTTACGTGTCAACATGAAGGGAACAGATGAAGCTTCGTTACTTGCTAAACAATTTGATCAAATGCTGGATAGCTTAGCATTAAGGGAATCTCAGTTAGCCTCATTCTATTCTTTAGATTTGGTCGGTTTAACGGTTACGTCACCAGATAAAGGCTTGATCAGTATCAATCCTTGTTTGTGTAAGATGCTGGAATACACCGAAGATCAACTAAAAAAATTAACATGGAATGATTTAACCTACCCTAATGATTTAGAGGCTGATGAAGCCCAATTCACCAGGTTACTTGCCAATGAAATTGATGGCTATAGTCTAGAAAAACGTTTTATTAGCAGAACAGGCAAAGTGATCCCTACCATGTTAGTCGTTCGTTGTGTGCGTAAAAACGATGGCAGTATTGATTATGTTCTGGCAATGGTTCAAGACATCAGCAAGCAAAAAGAAGATGCTATTCAAATAGAGCGACTAGCCTACTTTGACCCGTTAACGAAATTACCCAATCGGCGGTTATTAGATGATAGGTTAAAACAAGCATTAATATTTAGTGATCGGAATCAGTATTATGGTGCGATATTATTTCTTGACCTGGATAATTTTAAAACACTCAATGACACCCTAGGACATGATATTGGTGACCTGTTATTGCAACAAGTGGCCAATCGACTTATCAATATTATCCGTGAAGGTGATACAGTCACTCGCTTTGGCGGTGATGAGTTTGTGATCATATTAGAAGGCATTCATTCTAATGCTTTTGTTGCCGCCACACAGATAAAAGCGATTGCCACGGCTATTTTAGATACCATTAACCAGCCTTACAATATAGCAGGCCATAGTTACTCGACCAGTACCAGTATTGGCGCGACTTTGTTTCTCGGCAATAATACCACCCCAGATGAGTTACTCAAGCAAGCTGATATTTCCATGTATCAAGCCAAAAAATCAGGTCGAAACCTTGTCTGCTTTTTTGACCCTAAAATGGAAATCAGCATTATCAATAGAGTGGTGCTTGAACGCGATTTACTCATTGCACTAGAACATAATCAATTCCAATTGTATTACCAAGTACAAGTCGACAGCTCAAACACCCCCGTGGGCGCCGAAGCCCTGATCCGTTGGAACCATCCACAGCGCGGCATAGTGTCCCCCTTAGAATTTATCCCGTTGGTAGAAGAAACCGGCATGATTATCGAAATAGGACAGTGGGTTATTGATTCGGCCTGTAGGCAACTCAATGCCTGGCAGCAACATGTTAATACAGCAGGATTATCATTATCTATCAATGTCAGCGCCAAACAATTCCATAAAGCCGATTTTGTCGACATAATCAAAAAAAGTATTGATAAATATAGTGTTAATCCTAAATTACTTAAAATTGAATTAACTGAAAGTGTACTGTTAAATAATATTCAAACCATTATCGAAAAAATGAATACTTTAGCGGCTATAGGTATCCAGTTTTCGTTAGACGATTTTGGTACCGGTTATTCATCGTTACAATATCTCAAAAAACTTCCATTACATCAGCTTAAGATTGATCAGTCATTTGTGCGTGAACTCTGTGTTGATAGTAACGATAAAACCATTGTTAAGACCATTATTTCGATGGCACAGAGCTTAGGTTTAAGTGTAATTGCAGAAGGTGTAGAAACTGAACAACAACAGCAATATTTAATCAGCCAAGGGTGCCGTAATTTTCAAGGTTACTTGTTCAGTAGACCGATACCAATTGACCAGTTTGAAAGCCTAATACCTCAAATCGCTTAATTAGGCAGATGCTAGTAGGCTAGGGCTACGATAAGCAAAATGCGCCTATTGACTTAGAGTCAATAAAACGGCTATTGCGTAGAACATGGAATGAGATAAAGCGAGGTAAACACTAAGATTTTTATTTTGAGGTGTGCGTATAAGGGGTAATGTTGCCGCTGGAATAAACACCGAATGAATCAACAACATGAACCAATAGTGGCTAAAGTTAATTAGCCACTATACTGGACATTATCTAACAAATGCCTGTTAACATAGACTGTCCCAACTCAAGATAAGCATTAGCATCATCAACAATCCCTTTCGATTTAAGATGATGGGCAAAACCCAATCGTGCAGTCATCAATAACCAAAATATCGTACTAATTAAACCCACAATGCGCCACGGCGTTGATTTTGCCCACTTAAGCGTAAAGGTAATTGATAGTACATAAAGTACAAAACCACCTAATTTAGACGATGCCCAACCGTTCACAAACGGGTACAAGTTCAATGGATTAACGATAATCATGTAAACAAAGGTGCAGATAAACAGAGCATACAAAACATGAGGACCGATCTTGAGCAGTTTATTATTGACCTTGTCAGAGCCTTTCATCGTCAACACAAAGTTAATGATAAAAAATATAAACGTCAGCGCAATTATTGTCAGGTGGGTGTGCTTAACTATCATGTACATGGTCTTGTTCCCTAAAAAGTAATGTATATATAGTACTTATACCGTGTGTTTGTAGTTTAAAGCAAAGTCTGTAACCAACGAACCTTAATTACGTACTACGGTGGCGTTAAGATCAATATCACCAACCAAGTCTAATTATTGTATTTGAGTATCGTGCTTATATGGAAAATAGGCATCAAACTCTCTCTTACAAGGTTTCTCCTCATATCAGCAATACAGCACTATAGGCTACAGTTTTTTCATTTTAGCGCAGCTCATGAGTACTAACTCTTTAATCCGTTGCTCAGGTGTTATCTTTGCGCTTTTTGTCAGTTTTTTGTATTAAACCATTACACTTTGCGCACTGACTTTACAATGAATTTACTAGCCAAGCGTTCATCTCATTCAGCTTAGTCCTATCCAAAGATAACAGGATATTTTTCAATGAGTCTGTAGACATTTTTGATGATATCGCCCAATCCACACCAATAATTCTAATGGCTTTATGTGGGTCATACTATTCTCGGTAAGGTTTCTAAATATGTAGATCAGACAAATATTCATGCCAAGCTGAGTGCGGCAGCGAACAGAGTGAAAAATAAAATACACGTATGATGAGCATTAACATCATGAGTTAATTGTGGTCGCTAACTCTTATTTATGTAGTCAATACATAATGTTGCATAAACTTAACGAGTTCAAAGTGATTGCAATTTAAGCCACAGATGGTGATATTTTTTTACCATTTTTTTATTTTTATGCTAGGCAGGCGCTTCACTTTGCACAGCAAAGTGATCTAAACGCGTCAATTTTGAGGATAATATGCAAATAGAAACACTTCACGATGTTATGCAATGGACTAAAAACATGCACCAAGAACTGCACTATTTTGCAGCAAATTGTGCACTAAAAAGCGATAGTGTAAGAGTTGGATTGCTGCTTAAGTACATTTCAGAGCACGAAAAAAAAATGGCGCAGATAATGAAAAAGTTCGAAGACAGTGGTAACAACAGTGCGCTTAACACTTATAGTCGGCATTACTACGAAAAACTCGCTATTTCAATTCACACTGAAGGTGAGCATCCGTTTGAAAAGATGGATACGGATGAAATAGCGATTGTCACTCTTGAATATCACAAAAATATTGTCGGACTATTTGAGTATCTGCAAAAGTGCAGTTGTGCACCTTCCGTGACGGAATTTCTTAACGATATATTGTCGGTTCAAGAGGCAGAGGGAAGATTATTGGCACGTAACATGAAACAAATTGACGATTTGTAGCATCAATACTCCTCAGACCAAAAGTCATAGCGTCATGCTGAGTGGTTTCGTAATAGAAACTATGCAGAATGCGCTCCCTCTGGTAAGCAAAGCCTTTTTAGTGGCTGACTTTATACGTTATTTTAGCCACCAAATTAGCGTTAATTTGGCAACAACGGCGAATTCACATCAAGCCATATAAGATAATGCGACATTTCAACAAATCTAAGCCGAATTTATTGGTTTTATGACCTTAACTTGGTGTGACTCTGCAATAAAACTCCGCGATGTTAGCAAGAAAATGACAGGTTATTCACAGTGTTCAGGTTTTTTAACATTCTGAATACAAACATTAAAATCGAAAATAAAGCCACTATCAAGCGTATTCTCGAAAGTACGCTAACGCACAGAGTCTAAAAATAAAGACCAGTATAATTTACTCGTTAGTCATCAAATCTTAGGTATCACTTAGATATCAAATGTCTCTAGTCATTGCAAAATACAATTTATTAATATTGAGGTGAGCACATGCTTTTTAATAATTCGAATATCTCGGACTCTCCTATCCGTCAGAAAATTCGCGAGTTCTATCGTATTGATGAAAGTGTTGCGGTAGAGCATATTTTACCGTTAGCAAAAGTTAACCCTGAAGCTGCCAGCAGAGCGTGGGAAAAAGCCCGTAAAATATCACTAAAAATACGAAGAGATGAGTCAGGAAACGGTGCTGTAGATGCCTTACTCGCAGAATACACATTATCCAGTGAAGAAGGGGGGGTGTTGATGTGTTTGGCCGAGGCCTTATTGCGTGTACCAGACAAACACACTCAAGATGCCCTAATTAGCGACAAAATTTCTCAAGGTGAGTGGCGAAGTCATTTGGGCAGCAGTGATTCACTGTTCGTTAATGCCTCATCCTGGGGATTATTAGTTACCGGCACTATGGTTGATTATGCTGATGAGCGCGAAAAAGATAGTTTTGATTTATTGAAAAAGATTATTGGTCGTTTAGGAGAGCCTGTCATTCGTAAAGCAATGAACTATGCCATGCAAATTATGGGTGAGCAGTTTGTTATGGGCGAAACGATTCAAGCTGCAACAGAGCATGCTACCAAACAAGATCGGCAAGGCTTTGTATATTCTTACGATATGCTAGGTGAGGGTGCTCGCACCATGGATGATGCGGATAAGTATTTTAAAGCTTATCAAGTTGCTATAGATACTATTGGTGTTTCACTCGCGTCAGGTAAGAACGATCCTCGCAGAGTTCCTGGTATCTCAGTTAAGCTTTCTGCTATCCATCCTCGTTACGAATTTGCGCAAAAACAACGGGTAATGACTGAAGCTGTGCCCAAACTTAAAGCGCTTTGTTTGCAAGCTAAAAAAATACAATATTGGTTTAACGGTTGATGCGGAAGAATCTGAGCGATTAGATTTATCCCTTGATGTTATTGAGGCGGTATTTAGTGATGACGATTTAGCCGGTTGGAATGGCTTTTCGATGGCGCTGCAAGCTTATCAAAAGCGGGCTATTTTTATCCTTGATTGGTTGCATGAGTTAACCGTTCGTGTTGGCCGGACAATGATGGTGCGTTTAGTTAAAGGTGCTTATTGGGATACTCAGATTAAAAACACTCAAAAAGGCGGCTATCAGCATTTTCCGGTATTTACTCGCAAGGCTTCTACTGATGTGTCTTACCTCGCCTGTGCGAAAAAATTACTCGAATATAGAGATACTCTCTATCCACAGTTTGCTACACATAATGCTTATACTGTGGCGACTATTCTTGAACTGGCGGGCAATGACAAAACAAGTTTTGAATTTCAATGTCTATATGGCATGGGTGGTTCTTTATATGATCAAGTTGTTGCCAGTGAAAATGTTCAATGTCGCGTCTATGCACCGGTTGGTCCTCACAAAGAGCTACTCGCCTATTTAGTCCGTCGTTTGTTAGAAAATGGCGCTAACTCTTCTTTTGTTAATGCCATTATTGATGATTCTCAACCGGTCGAATCGTTACTTGAAGACCCGGTTGAAAAAATGACTCGCTTAACAGACAAATATAACGGCCAGATAACCAAACCTATTGCGTTATACCATGATGAAAATGGTGTGGGTCGAGATAATTCCAAGGGCCTAGATTTAACCGACATCAATATGCTTACCCCGTTAAAAACATCACTAGATAAGTGGGCTGAAGCTAACCAGTTCTGTGAGAGTGATATCCCTGAAGGGGCTGTAGCCATTAGAAACCCAGCAAAGCTAAGTGAAATCATTGGTTTCCAGCGACATGATAGTAAAGATGACATGCTCGCGATGATCGATACGGCTCAAACGGCATTTGCCTCATGGTCACAAAAGCCTGTATCGGAGCGCGCAGCCTTATTATGCAGTATCGGCGATATTCTCGAACATCATAGGGACGAGCTCATAGCCTTATGCATCAAGGAAGCGGGAAAAACGAGTCAAGATGGTATTGATGAAGTCAGAGAGGCTGTTGATTTTTGTCGTTATTATGCACAACAAGCGATTGAACTTGCAGAAGATGATCGTTTAGAAGCCCGTGGTGTGGTGTTATGTATCAGCCCTTGGAACTTCCCGTTAGCGATATTCATAGGGCAAGTAACTGCAGCCATTGCTACTGGTAATACGGTGTTGGCAAAACCCGCCCAGCAAACAAGTTTAATTGCATTACGCGCTATTGAACTCATGACGTCTGCTGGACTACCTCACGGGGTTGTACAAGCGGTTATTGCCAAGGGGAGTGAAGTAGGCAGTATTATTATTCCTAATGCACATATTCAAACGGTTATTTTTACAGGTTCAATTAAAACAGCGACTATGATTTCGCAAACGTTGGCTGATAGAGATGGCGCAAAAGTGCTTCTTATTGCTGAAACGGGCGGTCAAAACTGTATGATAGTTGACTCCACAGCTTTGCCAGAGCAAGTGGTTGATGATGTAATTTCTTCAGGATTTCAGTCTGCAGGTCAGCGTTGCTCTGCGCTCAGGGTGTTATTTTTGCAAGAAGATATTGCTGATACGGTTATTACAATGCTTAAAGGCGCATTAGCAGAATTGCATGTGGATAATCCAGAACAACTGAGCACTGATGTGGGGCCTGTCATTGATCAAAAAGCGCTAGAATCACTCAATGCTCACAGTGATTATATGAAAACTCATGGCCAACTATTGTATCAATGTGCGATATCTAATGAAGAAAATGAAATAGCACAAAACGAAGCTTTCTTTTTTGCACCGCGACTTTATGAAATAGACAATATTAGCGTGCTCAAGCATGAAGTCTTTGGTCCCTGTGTGCATATTATTCGTTTTAAAGGCGATGAAATAGAAAAAGTCATTGATGATATTAATGGTACAGGTTTTGGTTTAACTATGGGTATACATACCCGGATTGAACAGCGAGCCATTCGTTTGGCGACACTATCGCGTGCAGGTAATGTATATATAAATCGTAATATGATTGGCGCTATTGTCGGTGTGCAACCTTTTGGGGGGCGTGGCCTTTCAGGTACAGGGCCAAAAGCGGGTGGCCCCTATTATTTAACGCGTTTAGTGAAAGAGAAAGCCACTCCTGATGCCGATAAATATAACTTGTTGCCATCGCAAGTCGATGCCTTAGTGAGCGATGCTGGATCAAAAGCAGAAGCAGAATTATTGATGGATAGGGCGAATGTAACAGAAAAAATCTGGCGCATGACAGAGCTAAATCAGCGTATTGCTTTTGTTCGTCAAATGTTAGTCGAAATGGCTAATATCGATAGTATTGATGATTTAGCCGATGACTTAAATCGTACTTTGACAGCCGCTAATTCACAATTAGTGGCTGTTGAAAAACATCTGCAAAAGCCAACAACACTTCCAGGTCCAACAGGCGAGTCTAATATTCTCTATTTGGAAAACCGCGGTAATATCATCTGCTTTGCTGATAAAAATGTAACTTTCCATTTTTGGATGCTCTCTATCGTAACGGCTTTGGCAACCGGAAATACCGTTATCTCGGTGGTTTCTGATTTATTTTATGATCAAGCGCTAGCCATTAGAGATAAGTTCGTTACAGCAGGTGCTGATGAGAATGTTTTTCAAGTTACCCGGTTAGGTCATTTAACCACTTTATTGGCACATCCGGCGTTATCAGGAGTTGTTGTTGATAGTCATTGTGACCGAAAACATTATATCAGTGACAGACTAGCCGAGCGTCAAGGCGCAATTTTACCGGTTATCAGTTCAGAATATTTTGATAATCTCATTCAACGTTTATTAACAGAAAAAACCGTTAGCATTGATACAACCGCTTCTGGTGGTAATACGTCGTTGATGACTTTAGATGAAGAAAACTAACTATTTTAGAATGTTATGGTTAAACAAATATTCTGAATATTTATAATTTCATCAACTGAAACGTTGATGAAATTATTCACTTTAGTGGCAATCGATAAAATTAAAACGACCTAACAGGCAAACTAACACGATAGACGAACAGATGTATTTTTCGTGTTAACCATCAATGGTAACAGAGGATTTGGATATGCAGTCTGTTCGTTGTCGAACAGACTGCATTTGGTTTTATCGGTATGATTTTACTGTGCGATTAGAAACATTAAGTAACCAATAAAAGTCAAAGACAATCACGCTTGGTGAAGCTTGTTAAATGACTGATTGCTCATTTATAAATAGAAGGGCTTGTACTGAGCCCTGAGGAGAAATTATGATTCAAACCAACCAAATTCAACCTGATATGCCTGTTGTTTGCTCCGAAGATGGTCAATTTGCTACTGTAGATCATATGGAGGGCACCGATACCCTCAAGCTGAAAAAAGATGACAGCGGTCAACACCATTACATTCCGCTGAGCTGGGTAACTTCAATTGAGGGCGATAAAGTTAAAATAGATCGTCCAGGAGACCAGGCTATGCAGGAATGGTCTCAAACTCCGCCAACAGCTAAAGGACACTAAAGTCTTGTTGTACCGCTAAACAAAGATGGCATGCACTCATGCCATCTTAAGACCTGAGCGGGAAGTACTGAATTTATTTCCCGCCATCACTGTCACGTCGTATGTTAGACAATAACTCATTCTCGCTGACAGTTTAGTTTGCCCTTCTTTTATAGATGGTCCCTGTAAATAACATACTGGTATTGTGTCTTAGACTCAAAGATGAGCCAGTGCACAATACTCGTGTGTCGTTTTATTAATGAGATAACCTGGTGAAGCGATATTAAGTGCAATTTCATATCAAGATTCTTCTTCAACATCAAACAATCTCAATGTTTACTCAAAATCACGTTTTTACATATTTAAGTTCTGTATCTGCATGTAATCATTGGTGATACTAAGGCTTTGTGGCAAACTGAATATTATTGCCGTTTGCAATCGCGCTAGAAGGATCTAGATCTCGTATGAGTATCAATAAAGCCAAGCTTACCGAAACCGATATTATCTCTAAATTCATCATGCCAGCTATCAAAAATGCTGGATGGGATGATATGTCACAAATTCGCCAAGAAGTGAAATTGCGCGATGGTAAAGTCATTGTGCGCGGTCAATTAGGTGTGCGTAAAACGGTTAAGTCTGCTGATATTGTGCTGTATCACAAACCCAGTATGCCGCTGGCTGTTATCGAAGCTAAAGCAAACAAGCATGAAGTGGGTAAAGGCATGCAACAAGGGCTAGATTATGCCCGTTTAAGTGATGCGCGAACCACCCAACTTCACCTCACCGACGCCATCGTCGAACAAGCAGTAAATTAACTAAGGGCATGGACGCTATGAAACTGATTAAAGAAAAATACAGAGCATTAAAACCATCGATTGATTACTTAGCTGACGAAGTTGTCATAGCCCAAGCTTGGAAAAAAACACATGGTTATATCCGTTCATTCAATTGGTATGCAGATACATTAGAACTCGATATATCTGCATTGGGTATTGAGGAAAATGCAAAGAAATGGGCGACTTCTATTAAAAGCGCTAACTTATCAAAATTAGAATTAGTACCAGCTGCAAAAAGTGAGGTTTGGGCTTTTGACAAAGAAGGGTGGAACCCAAAAAATGCTGAAAAAAGACAAGAAAAACCACCAATAAGGCCTTTAGCCCATATAACTATAAGAGATCAAACATGGGCTAGTGCAGCAATGCTCTGCTTAGCTGACGCTGTAGAATCAGCACAAAGAGATTGCAGTCATAAAGAACAAACATATGAGCAAGCACGCAATAACAAAGTTTATAGTTATGGTAATCGGCTTATATGTGACTGGAAAAATAAAAATTCTGCATGGTTTCGGTGGGGAAATAGTGAAACATATCGAAAATTTTTTACTGATTATCAAAACTTCTTAAAAAGACCCATTGAGCTTGGGCGTATTGCAGCAGAACAAACAACTAGTACAGAAGACGTATTTGTTGTTAATTTAGATTTATCTAAATTTTATAATACGATTGATATTGATGTTTTGATTAAACGTCTTAAGGTTATTTCTTCAGAGTTTGGACATAAAGAATGTCCAAAGTTTTGGAGTGCATTTGAACGTATAACAAGTTGGTCTTGGTCTGCAAATGACTTGAAAATAGCTAAAACCTTGAAATTGGGTAATATTGAGAGTGGGTTACCTCAAGGTCTTGTTTCTGCTGGATTTTATGCGAATGCATATTTAGTTGATTTCGATATGCAAGTTGGACGCTTAATTGGGACAAAACTATCAGGCAATATTGTTCTTCACGATTACTGCCGATACGTGGATGATTTACGTTTAGTTGTTAGCTCAAGTGATCAGACTCCTTCGCAAGTAGCAAGAAGAATAAATAGAAAAATTCGCGGACTATTGAAAACTCATGGTGGTGAAAATCTCGAGATTAACCCTGATAAAACAAAAGTTACCCATCTTAATGATCTAGACAATATCGGCAGTATGGCAAACCGAATTGAGATGATTCAAAGTGAAATGAGTGGGCCTGCTGATAGAGAAGTATTAGATACTGTATCAGGCGTTCTGGAGAATCTATTAGATATTGAAGAGATAGAAGTTCCCAAATTGAGTGCTAATCATGCGGACTCTTCTCTGTTACAGATATCGGATTATGACCATGATATTCGACCCGACACATTAAAACGATTTGCGGCAAATCGATTAGAAAATATCGTTAAAAGTAAACGCAAAATTGCTTTTGATGATAGTGAAAATATTAGTAATAACAACGAAGAACTGTTAGCAAAAAAGCTTATATCTGCGTGGATGAAAGATCCCTCTTTGGCTCTTGTACTTAGAAAGGCCATTGAAATTTACCCTGATGCGGATTTATTTGAACCTGTATTGGAAGCGATTTTTAGACGTAGCAGTTTTTGTAAGAATAAATCGGAAGCAGATTTAGTAACCGTTCAGATTATGGACTACATACTCGCTGATTTATGTCGTTGTGCTATTGATTTTAATGGATATTTTCAAGTGATCACTTATCCTAAAAACTTGGAACCTAGTTCTATAATTGAACTAATATCTCGTTACGCTCAGAAAATACTTGCTAACGACAAAGTACCAAAGTTTGTAGAAAGACAAGCCTTAATGTTACTTGCGGTTGTTAATAAGCCTGTATTATTAGATCGAAAAGGGGCCTCTGCTCAGTCTAATTTACATGCGATACTCGTATGCGCTCCCCCTGAATATAAGCCAGAACTAAGTGCGCTTTTTGAAGTAGCAGGGCAAATTACTGGTAAATTTGAAACCTATGCATCTCTGTTAATAGAGTCTATTTCTGAGTTAGAAGATAAATATAAGCCTGTTGAAGTGTTTGCTAAGAGAGGCGGACCTTTTTGGTTAGCTTTATGGAAAGTGTTGGACAAAAAAATTATTTATAAAGATTTATGTAAACAACTTAAGTGGGCAGCCCCTCAAGTTTCATCACAACCAAAACCAAGAAAACAACTTCTTTCGAAGGTGATAAATTCAGACTTAAATGGTTTTGAATTTGAGCATGGATTACTTAAACTTGCTATTGGTTTACTAGAGAAGGCTAGATCTGATAGTAAGGTTATAGGTTCATCGCCTAATGACATTTATATTGATATAAAGTCTAAACTACCGTGGAATCAAATATGGAAAGCTGTAGTAAAAGATGTGAACTGCTCAATTTCAACAACATCTAGGTTTCAAGACCCTAGGTTTTCAATTCCAAATTGGTTAGATAGTGAAAAAATTGATAATCAAATCATTTATTGGATTGGAACGGTACTAAGAACTTCTGCATTAGGTGCAAGTGATTTCACTGGTAGTAGGTGGACACAAGGAAAAGCCGTTACTTATAAGGGATTACGTACTAGCTGGTATAAACGTCGCATGGGTATGATGCATGCTCCTGAATCACTAGTGGGAGAGTTCGCAACTACAAGTAATTGGTTTTCTGATTTCTTAATTCGATGTCTTCAATGGCCAGGTTTTGAATCTACATTTGTTAATGATATCGATGTTCGTTCGATTCAATGCTTAGAGTCATTTGAGAATTGTTTAAATAATAGGTTGAAATATCTTAATAGCTTAATTTGTAGTGCCTCTTCACTACCAGTAATACCTACTCAGGTTAATAGACCTAGCAACAAGTCTAACTTTAGAATTGTAACAGTACAGCAACTACTACCTAAATCTGTTGATTTCAGCATTGCAGATCCTTATTTGAATAGCCCCAGATATCGTTCTAAACATCGGGAACACCTTCTATCAATCTGTAAACTGACGCTTAAAACATTAAAGACTAAGACACATGCTGAGAACGAAAGGGCAAAACCTTATGCAGATTTAATCGTGTTTGCTGAACTTGCTGTGCATATGGATGATCAGGATGTAATTAAGCGTTTAGCTGACTCAACAGGCGCCATTGTATTTGCGGGCTTAGTATTTACAGATCATGATGGAAAACTTGTTAATATTGCTCGATGGTTTATACCTGATTATCGTGAAAGTGGACGGCAGTGGGTCATTCGTGATCAGGGTAAAGAAAATATGACTCAGGATGAAATTAAATTAGGTATTAGTGGTTTTAGGCCTTGCCAGCATGTTATTGAACTTCATGGTTACGATGAAGGCCCTTTCCGAATAAGTGGTTCTATCTGCTATGACGCAACAGATATAAAGTTAGCTGCAGATTTAAGAAATATAACCGATTTATATATCGTAGTTGCGCATAATAAAGACGTAAACACGTTTGATAATATGGCTGCTGCTTTGCAATATCATATGTACCAGCATGTTGTAATTTGTAATATTGGTGAGTTTGGTGGCTCAACTATACAGGCTCCATATAAAGAACGTTTTGAACGTTTAATATCTCATGCTCACGGGAGTGAGCAAATATCTATAAGTACAGCAGATATAGATTTAGCAGCATTTACTAGAAAAGTTAGACAGTACAAAAAAGTTAAAACAAAACCAGCCGGAGTAAAAAGATGATCTGTTTTGATGTTGGATGGGCTTACCTAGCCGATTACCAATTTTGGAATGAGAGAACAGGAATTATTACCGCTGCAGTGGCAGTCATAGGACTTTTTGTTGCTTGGTATCAAGTGTGGGCGGCGAGAAGGGAGAGTCGAAGGGCTACAGCTTATGCTGCATATGATGGATATTTAAAGCTATGTATTGAACACACCACGTTTGCAAGTGGTGATGATATTGAAATAACAAATAATCCAGAACATTACCATCAATATAAGTGGTTTGTTGCGAATATGCTTTTTGCTTTTGAACAGGTACTTGAAACTTGTAAAGGTGATAAAACTTGGGCTGTTACAATTAAGCATCAATTGAAAAGGCACAAATGGCATTTAGAAATGTCTAGTTCAGCGGAAAGGCCTGAATGGAGTGATGAGTTGAAGGCATTGTTTCCATAAACTTATTTTAAGGATAATTATCCATGGTTGGACTTGGTGATATAGAAGCATTTTTCTCTCTTCGGGATCGGTATCATAAATGGCGTAATCCTGTTTCTGGGTTTACAAATACAGCGCATCGTTTCATTCGATTATTTGAAGCGCATGGTATTTCTCGCGCTCAGATACCACGATTCTTCGGACATAATCTTACAATTCATCAAGTAGAAGATGAAACTGAACTTTCAAAAACACTAGACACTAATTTATTAGAAGCCGTTGCGACACTATTTGGAATTCGATTAGAGTGGCTAGAAGGCGGAACTGATGAGCTTTACGACATTAATCATTTCTACAAACAGCCACAAAAGTTTGGTGAATGGTTAGATTCATTAACGGCAGACACTGACAAGATTAAGATTGATGGATGGTTGCTCACAAGAGTATTCAAAACAGATCAATATGATGCGCTTATTTTAATGCGTGAGAAGATAGGAGAGTTAGCTAATGAAAATATTTACCGTTACTATTTCTGCGAGCAATGGATTTATGGTTATTGGAAGTGCCGAGCTGATATAGCTGCTTGTGTTGCTCAAGGCTGGAAACGCAATCAATACATAACTGGAAGTATGTTAACCCAAAAGGTATTCAATAAAATCATTTCACTAAAGTTTGTACCTGATAGTGAACTTGAAGATACCGTTATAGCGAATCAAAGATTCCAAGCCGAAGATCTGACGTTAAATCCAAATTTTTTTGTTCAAGGATTATCGGAAGGACAATTTGGAATCGAAAACGCAGTTGCTTTGTGGCTCGAGTACCAACAACTTGGATTTATGGATTCTGGCTTTGGAAATAAGCGAAGTGTGTTTGAGAAATTTCAACATGACCATTTCAAATAAACAGTTATAACTAATCTCAGAACCACACCAACTCATACTAAAACACACTGACAATCAAACCAAAAACATACCACAGGATTTGAAAAAGTCAGGTGGTATAAACTGACAACAAAAAGCGCTCTGAATAGAATATTGCACCATAACAGGGCAAATAAATCGTTAATATCAATATAACCATCTGATTATAAAAACTATAACGCCAAAGTCACGAAGTGAGACAAAACTCATTTGGTATGAGAAACCACAAAAGCGGCAATTAGATACAGTACACAAATACTCTATTTAACATAATATACATTGTGCGCATACTTATGTGAGGTGATATATATGCGCGCATTTGCAGTTATGTTCAATAACGGTATGAATCAACAGTATGTTTCATTTACATGGGCATTCTAATCAAAACCTAGCATACAGACATCAATACTGTGTTTAACATCGTGCTGAGATTGCATACTTTAATTTTTTACGGTCTATTCCTAGCAATTATTTAATCTCAGCGAGATGATTTAATGGTTTATTGAATGCACTCTGATGTCGTTCAGTTTGCGTGGTGTGCAAATACTGTGATGTTGTGTCGATGCTCTCATGACCAGCGTCGGCCTGGACATGTGATAATGGCCGCCGGTTGATATTGATATCATGGGTGATCCCAGTGTGACGAATATTATGAGCACTGAGTTTTCGCATAAGTTGACTGTCATGTTCAAAACCATCTTTAGCGGCATTGTCTGCAGCTAAGTTAATGAGCTTGTCTATTTCGTCTCGTATATGCCGAATACCAAGATTGGCGTTAATGACACCAGATTCTCGTCCGTGGGCTGCGGCTTTGTGCCTGACAAATATAGGATGTTGATCGTTGATATTGGGTAAATCGCTGAGCTTTAAATAACGTCGATAATCAACTAATCCAGCCAGCAAGGCTTTTGATATGGCAATATTACGGGCTTTGCCGCTTTTGGAAAATGGTACATGGAAATACCAAATACCAGAATGTGGATCTTGTCTGAACTGGCTCATGATGGGTGCATAACCTGCACGAGCACTGATTTCAGATATGCGTAAATAGCAGCTATATAATAGTGTAATGAGAAATAAACTGCGTTGATGTTGTTCCGGCTGAGTGCTGGCCAATTGGCTAACGGTGCTAATAACATAAGACCACTGTAACTCGGTAAATGCGTGATGATTATTGTCTTCATCGATAGTGAATTTACGTTTTATGGCAAACCGACTGTGTTTAAGCCATAACTGAGCTGGGTTTCGCTCGGTATATTCCTCGCTAATGAGATAGCCATAAAATGACGATAATATCGCAACTTTGGTCTTAAGTGCATTATCACTTAGTTGATATGGTAAACATTTCCCAAGTTGTTTTTTGCCTATAAATGGTCGCCATTGTGGGTTTGGTGATCGCTCTCCAGAGGCTTTATTGAGTTTAAATTGCGCAACATTAAAATACCCGATTAATTCTTTTGGTGGTGATTGGCAGTAATCGATGTATTTGGCAATGTCTTTTCGTGTGACTGATATAGGCGATAATGCCACAACATCGAAACACCAATGTAGAAACGTAGTTAATTCGCTACGATAGGCTTTATAGTTATTTTCAGACTGCTTTTGCTCAAATAACCAATCAGCACAATGCTCTATTATGAGTCCTGCATCAGCAACTTTTTCGATTGATATTTTGGTAATATATTGATTTATGTAAGCATTACCGTGAAGTACATACTCTGCCGCATCAAATAGTGGCAATACTGGCGGTAACTCATCACTTATGTTCTTTGGCATATTCTTAAATATAGGTTATTGATTACATTAGTTTATTATACTATTTTTTGCCTGATGCCGATAATGTTATTTATCGGCATCAATGATGATGATTCTTTAACAAACAGATTTCAATTGTAGGTTTTAATATGGGTCATTTTAATATGTGTTTACGGCAATATGCTGGTCTGATATCAGTTGCGACACACAATGATCTATGGGGTTTAATCTAGTACACGCCTGATGGCATTGCTTATTGTGGCAAGATGTTCGTTTTTGACAGCTCCATAGACATAGCTGCCAAACGGTTTGTTTACTTGCCTTATCTAAACATTGCAGGTCGGCAGCACATAAATGGCCTGCTTTGATTAATTGGGCCACTTTATCTGCATCAATAGAGACATTTAATCTGTTCATGTCTACCCCTTCTTTTTAGCTATATCTATTAAGCGTTTATTGTAATTAGCCACGTTGATTCTGGGCTCTCTCATATTTACCCTCTTCCCTTCTCAGTTTGAAGATTGAGCGAGTTAGATTTATCATACATCAATGAGAATGATTATCAATTACGTTATTGGTGTTAACGTCACTTCTGCGCGGTTTGTCACAATTTAGTTAACATAAATAGTTATGTTTCAACAATGGATGGTGAGTAGAAATGATTGGCTTGCATAAGAATGGGGTCAAAAAGGTTAATAATCACATTTTACAGCAGCGTTTGGCGGTGAAATATCACACTATTAATAAATATAGGAACAGAGGTTCAATCTCAGAACAAGAAAAAGTCGTTTTCGTGTTGAGGTTTAAGTTACCTCTGCCCTAACCTGCAATGGTATTGATATGCAGGATGATTAAGCCATTGACCTACTGGTTATCGTTATCCGCTAAAAAGTCGTATATCAAGGTACGTGTTTGTTTTTGGTAATCAAATGAGATAAATACCCGCCACACCATATAATTACTGCTGCAAGAGCCAAAGATTAAAGAGCCTTGATAAGTATTGTCTTTAATTTCGGACAATGAAACGGGGATAATCCCCATAAACATATCGCGCCCTTCTATTCTCATTGAAATATTAGTGATCGCTTGATTGCTATTCAGCGTAACTATTAATGGTTTCTCGCTAGGAGTATTAACGGGATCAATCAGTAAACCAACTTGTAATTCGGCTACTTTTTTGTAACATTCTCCAGCAGAAAATTGACATAAACTGGTATCAATTGCTAAATCATCCTTTTCTTGTGTTTTTGGTTTGTCACAGGCTACTAAAAACATTAAGAAAATGGTCAAAATAAAAATCTGGATAATTTTGTGCACAATTTTTAACCTTTTAGGCTGAGTTAGTAACATTATCTTCCAGAGCTTGATCTAGATCAACTTTGGTATATTTTGTGAAGTATCTTTTTTGACTTAGCTCAAGTATCATAACACCGCCTCATGCTAGAGAGAATTAACATGAGGTAACACCTTGACAAATGGCTTTAAAAATAGCTTTTAAAAGCTCAATTTATAACCTCCTGTCAATCTAACTGGTAAAGCTCGCTTTACTAAATATTAAAAGTATAAGTAATAAGCCGTGGAAGCATTATGATGAACCATTCCCAGTCTACAGGCGCTGATTACAATTACACTATTGTTCGCCAATTCGCATTAACCACAGTTTTGTGGGGAATCTTTGGTATGGCAGTAGGTGTATTTATTGCTGCTCAGTTAATCTGGCCGCAACTGAACTTCGACACACCTTGGTTAACGTTTAGTCGTTTACGACCTTTACATACCAATGCTGTGATATTCGCGTTCGGAACATCAGCTCTTTTCGCTACATCTTACTATGTTGTGCAACGCACTTGCCAAGTCCGTCTATTTGCGCCTAAATTGGCCGCATTTACGTTTTGGGGTTGGCAAGCCGTTATTATTGCAGCTGCTATCACTTTACCAATGGGGTTTACTCAAGGTAAAGAATATGCAGAATTAGAATGGCCTATCGATATCGCAATTACGATTATTTGGGTTAGCTATGCAATTGTTTTCTTTGGCACAATCGCTAAACGAACTACGTCCCATATTTATGTGGCTAACTGGTTCTTTGGTGCCTTTATCATTACTGTTGCAGTACTTCACATTGTTAACTCAATGGCAGTACCAGTAAGCTTATTTAAGTCTTACTCTCTGTACTCTGGTGCAGTCGATGCGATGGTTCAGTGGTGGTATGGTCATAATGCGGTAGGCTTCTTACTTACTGCTGGTTTCTTGGGGATGATGTATTACTTCGTGCCTAAGCAAGCTGGTCGCCCAGTTTATTCATATCGTTTATCAATTGTTCACTTTTGGGCATTGATTGCGTTATACATCTGGGCCGGTCCTCACCACTTACATTACACTGCCCTACCTGACTGGACTCAGTCATTAGGCATGGTAATGTCATTAATCCTATTCGCACCTTCTTGGGGCGGTATGATTAACGGTATTATGACCCTGTCTGGTGCGTGGCATAAGCTTCGTACAGACCCTGTATTACGTTTCTTAGTTGTTTCATTGTCTTTCTATGGTATGTCTACCTTCGAAGGCCCAATGATGGCAATCAAAACAGTTAATGCTTTATCTCATTATACTGACTGGACTATTGGTCACGTTCACTCTGGCGCGCTAGGCTGGGTTGCAATGGTGTCTATTGGTTCGTTATATCACTTAATCCCAATTCTTTTCGGTCATGGTCGTATGTACAGCATGAAGCTGGTTAACGTTCATTTCTGGTTAGCGACTATCGGTACTGTATTGTATATCGTCAGTATGTGGATTTCAGGTGTTATGCAAGGTCTTATGTGGCGTGCGGTTAACGCAGATGGAACTCTAACTTACAGTTTCGTTGAGAGTTTAGAAGCCTCTTACCCATTCTACTTTGTACGCTTTATTGGTGGTTGTTTCTTCTTATCCGGTATGTTGCTTATGGCCTATAACGTTATTCGTACCGTTAAAGCGTCTAAAGATTCATTACCTGCTATTGCAGAAGCTTAAGGAGCCGATTCGATGAAATTTAATCATGAATTAATTGAAAAGAATGTCGGTCTGCTTGCTATCTTCACCGTTATCGCCATTAGTTTTGGTGGTTTAGTGCAGATTACTCCGCTGATATTTCAAAAAGACACAACTGAACCAGTTGAAGGTCTGATTCCGTATACAGCTTTACAAATTGAAGGTCGTGATATTTATGTTCGTGAAGGTTGTTACAACTGTCACAGCCAAATGATCCGTCCTTTACGAGCTGAAACTGAGCGCTATGGTCACTACTCTGTTGCTGGTGAGTCTGTTTGGGATCATCCATTCCAGTGGGGCTCTAAGCGTACAGGTCCTGACTTAGCACGTGTTGGTGGGCGTTATAGCGACAGATGGCATGAAGTTCATTTAAACAATCCTCGTGACGTTGTACCGCAATCAAACATGCCTGGTTTCCCTTGGTTAGCTGAAAATGTGCTAGACGGTGAACTGACCGGTGACAAGATGACTATCCTGCGTAACCTGCATAAAGGCGGCTACAAAGGTAATGATCTTTACACTGATGAAGAAGTAGCTGGCGCTAAAAAGGCGGTTGAAGGCAAGACAGAAATGCAGGCGCTGATCGCTTATTTGCAATCTTTGGGTCACGCACTCAAATAGGAGGCAATAATGGATTACGGTACTTTTCAAGGTATTTTGACCATAATTGTTATGGTGACTTTTGTGGGGATATTTTTCTGGGCATACAGTAAGCACAGCAAGTCAAAATTTGACGAAGCGGCGAACTTAGTGTTTACAGAAGAAGAACTTGCAAAAATGTCGAAAGACTCGGGAGATCAGAAGTAATGATTATGAGTAACTTCTGGAGCATTTGGATTTCTGTACTGACGATTGTGGTCATTGCTGGTTGTTTTATCCTTCTTAAGGTAGTTAATAATAACTACACTGGTGTAGAAGAAGGTAAATCGATGGGCCACAGTTTTGATGGTATTGAAGAACTGAACAACCCACTACCAAAGTGGTGGGCGTATATGTTCTACTTAACCATCGTTTTCGGTGTGATCTATTTAGCTCTATATCCAGGCCTAGGAAACTATAAAGGTCTGTTTGGTTGGACAAGTTCTAACCAAAGTATTGGCACTGACAAAGGCATTAAAGCTGACTCAGCGGCAGCGATTGAAGCAGCAAAAAATGATAACCGTTTATCACAGTATGACCGCGAAGTGGCTCACGCTGATGAAAAATACGGTCCTATTTTTGCGGCTTACTTAGCGACTCCGTTAGAAGAGTTGGTAAAAGATCCTGAAGCATTAAAAGTGGGCGGACGTTTGTTTTTACAAAACTGTTCACAGTGTCATGGTTCTGATGCTCGCGGCTCTAAAGGCTTCCCGAATCTAACAGATGACGATTGGTTATATGGTGGCGATTTAGCCACTATTAAAACCACGTTAATGAATGGTCGTAACGGTATGATGCCGCCTAAAGGTGGTTTACCTATCGAAGACAGCGAGATTAAAGGTCTAGCTGAATACGTCATAAAACTATCTGGTGGTGAACATGACGAAGCGTTAGCAGCCCAAGGTCAAGGTTCATTCATGAAAGGTTGTTTTGCATGCCATGGTATGGATGCAAAAGGTAACAAGTTCATGGGCGCACCTAACCTAACTGATAACATTTGGTTATATGGCGGAAGCCGTGGTGTGATTGCTGAATCTATCATTAATGGTCGTGCCGGTGTGATGCCAGCATGGAAAGACATTCTTGGTGAAGAGAAAGTTCACGTCATTACAGCTTACGTTTATAGCTTATCAAACAAATAGTTAGTTATGAGTAATATTAAGGCCTCGAGATTATCGAGGCCTTTTTTTTAAGTGATTATTAAGCCATTACGGGGTAAAATATCCCCCGAATTATTACCACTATTTTAGGATGTATTATGTCGGATCAACTCCCTTGGTATAAGCAATTTTGGCCTTGGTTTTTAATCATCTTGCCTTTGTGTGCCGTTATTGCCAGTTTAACGACCTTAAAGATTGCTTTAGATAATTCTGACTCATTGGTAGCAGAAGATTACTATAAGCAAGGTAAAGCGATAAACATGGATTTGCGCAAAATAAAATATGCTCAACAAATTGGCATGAAATTTTTAGTCACGGTTGCAGATCAAGAATTAAAAATTACCCAACAAGGTGGTCCGGAATATCGTGCAGCGCTGAATGTGCAGTTTTACCATCCGACAATAGAAGCCAAAGACTTCAGTTTAAATGCTACTGCTGACGCAAATTACGTGTATCACATCCCATTAGATTCTGCGATAACAGGGCCTTGGGAAGTACGCATTGAAGGATTTGATGCCAAATGGCGTATCCAGCAACGAATTGATATTAAAGATGATGTTGAATATTGGCTCAATTAATAACACATTGACTGCGTATCTGATTAAAAATTATTAAATGAAGTTGGTAAAGCCACATGACATCTTGCTTTCATTGCAATGAGCCAGTTCTTACGGGAGATCAGTTTACTACGATAATAAATGGGCAAGCACAGCCTATGTGCTGCCCAGGTTGCCAAGCCGTATCGCAGGCCATTATGGATGCAGGCCTGAGCAGTTATTATCAATTTCGCAGTGAACCTGGAAATCGTCAGACGGCACTGGTGCCAGAACAGTTGTCGCAATACAGTGCCTACGATTTACCGGAAGTGCAGCAAGATTTTGTCCATAAACAAGGTGCTATTGATTCAACCTCTTTGTCTATCGACGGTATTACCTGTGCTGCTTGTGCCTGGTTAATTGAACATAAACTCAAACCGGTTGCGGGTATCACTAATGTGCTGGTTAATTCCACCACACAACGAGCGTTAGTCAGCTGGGACAGTGAACGTATTCAACTCAGTGAAATTTTACAAATAATCAGTAAAATTGGCTATCAAGCTG
Source organism: Shewanella vesiculosa (assembly GCF_021560015.1). NCBI lineage: Bacteria > Pseudomonadati > Pseudomonadota > Gammaproteobacteria > Alteromonadales > Shewanellaceae > Shewanella > Shewanella vesiculosa. The sequence goes on from NZ_CP073588.1 coordinate 1,148,397, forward strand.
CGCCCTACCAAGTTGATGAACAAGAAAAACAATCTAAAGCAGACAGTCGTAAATTCTTACTTCGCTTAGGGCTTGCAGGTTTTGCGACCATGCAAGTGATGATGTTTGCCCTCGCCTTATACACCGGATACTTTACTGAGCTGGATGTTCAATTTCGTGACTACTTTCGCTGGGTAAGTTTAATTTTTGCAGCGCCTGTAGTGCTTTACTCAGCTCAACCCTTTTATTTTAGTGCTCTTCGTAGTGTATTAAGTGGCAAACTTAATATGGATGTGTCTGTTTCAATTGCAATTTTAGGTGCTTATATCGCCAGTTGTATTGCGACTATGCAAGGCAATGGCGAAGTGTATTTTGAATCCGTATCCATGTTTACCTTCTTTTTATTATTAGGTCGTTACTTTGAACAAGCTGCAAGGCAAAAAGCTTCTGTTAGTTCGAGTAATTTGCACAAACTGGTGCCGCTGACAGCGCATTTATGTCATGAGGGTGAGATCACTGAGATTGCCGCTAAACAATTGACCATTGGCGATATTATTTTAGTCAAACCAGGCGAAGTGATTGCCGCTGATGCCGAAGTGGTAACCGGACAATCAAGCGTCAATGAGGCTATGCTTACCGGTGAACAAATGCCAATCAGTAAACGCGTTTTAGATAAAGTCTATGCCGGCACCATCAATATCGAGCAACCTATTGAAGTGCGAGTGACAGCCCTCGGGCAAGATCAATTGGTTGCAGAGATCATTCGTTTACAAGAGCTTGCATCAAATAATAAACCTACCATTGCTTTAATTGCCGACCGTTTAGCGCGATACTTTTCCGGTACGGTTTTATCCATAGCAGCAATAACATATGTCGTCTGGTCGTTCGTATCACCAGAAGATGCTTTTTGGATTACATTATCCGTGTTGGTCGCAACCTGCCCATGCGCCCTCGCCCTTGCCACGCCAACTGCCGTTACTTGCGCAACCGCTATTTTTACTAAGTTAGGTGTGATCCCTCGAAAACCAGGTATTTTTGAGAAACTGACCAAAATTAATCATGTGGTGTTTGATAAAACTGGCACGCTTACCTGTGGCCAATTATCAATTGGTGATGTACAAACCTTTGCTGGATATTCATCAGCGCAAGTACTGTCTATTGCAGCGGCCATTGAACAAGGATCTCTACACCCGATTGCATTAGCATTTAGCCCTTTTTATGATAATCAACATCAAGTAGAAACAGTTGAACATCATATTGGTTTAGGCATTCGAGCCAGTATGGACCAAATGCAAGTGTCTATTGGAACGGCACAATTTGTTAGCCCAGATATGTTACCGATATCAGTAAAAGCCACTCAAAGTCAGTGGATTTACCTTTCTATTGATAACGAGCTAATTGCCAAAATCGAAATGCTTGATAAGTTACGTGTTGATAGCATCGCGACGGTTAATGCGTTAAAGGCTGCCAATATAAAACTGAGTATTGCCAGTGGTGATAATTCCGGACATGTTGAGTTTTTAGCACATAAAATTGGTATTTCAGATGTGCATTCAGGTTTATCACCTCAAGATAAGTTAGCCTTAGTGAATCGCTTACAGCAAGATGCTAATGTAGCCATGTTTGGCGACGGTATTAATGATGCGCCAGTACTTGCCGGTGCAAATTTGTCAGTAGCGATGGGAAGCGGAAGTGCAATTGCCAAAAACAGTGCGGACTTAATTTTACTCGGCGATCACCTATCACGTTTTAATGATGCTATTTATGTCGCTAAGCAAACCCAGCGCATCATTCATCAAAATCTTTTATGGGCTTTCGCTTATAACATTATTATTTTGCCATTAGCGGTTACCGGACATGTTGCTCCGTATATTGCCGCTATTGGTATGTCTGTTAGCTCATTGATAGTGGTGAGTAACAGTTTACGCCTTCTTAGGATCAAATTATGAGTATCATTTACGTATTAATACCTATTGCGATGTTGTTTGTATTAATTGCAGTTTCAATTTTCTTTTGGGCGGTAAAGTCTGAACAATTTGATGATCTTGATAGACAAAGCGTGTCGATTTTATTTGATGAAGACAGTACCAACAATAAAGGTAACGTCAGTGTAACCAGTGATATCGATAAGCAACCATCAAATAGTGATACTCATATCGCTGCTGTAAAAAATAAGCCAGAACCCATGGCCTCAGACACTGCACATAAACCAGAGTAAAGCTTGTGATTGAATATAATCTTGGTGGTGCATTTATTGTTGGCTTAATGGGGGCTGCACATTGTTTTGGCATGTGTGGCGGATTAATTGGTGCTTTTTCAGCCAACATTCCCACTAATGGCCAAAGTCGCCTAGGCAATCAACTGACGTTTCTTTTTAGCTATAATCTTGGGCGTATTTTTAGTTATACCATCGCGGGGGCCATTGTCGGTGGCAGTGTGTCAGCCTTAGGTCATTTATTTGATGCTGATAGCTATCTAATATTCCTGAGAATTTTTGCTGGAGTCATGATGATATTGACTGGGCTTTATATTGCTCAGATATGGTTCGGCATTGTGCATATTGAGAAAGTGGGTAAATTTTTGTGGCAATATATACAACCGCTAACCCGTAAATTTATACCGATAACTCACCCGCTACAGGCTGTTATGGCGGGTATGGTTTGGGGCTGGTTACCCTGTGGACTGGTGTACAGCACACTCACTTGGTCAGTTGCATCAGGTAGCGCATTACAAGGCGCCTTGATCATGTTGGCGTTCGGTTTAGGCACTTTACCTGCTTTATTTGCTGCTGGTTTAGCGGCGAAAACCTTGGCGCAATGGGTACAAAAGCGTGCAGTGAGATTATTCAGTGGTGGCTTATTAGTGGTATTTGGTTTGCAAACACTTTACATAGCTTTTCAACAACTCATATAGTTCGGTCACTGTTATTTTATGATATTGTAACAACCAATGATAAAACCACTTTAGCTGATATGCATTAGCAAAGGCTGAATCTAATTACTATTAGAATCAATAGTTTGATGTGTGACTTGTACATTTAGTTACTGTGAAAATAAGATAATATAACAAGCATTAATGCGTAGATTGTTGTCAGTGAACTCGCAATTAATACACATTTTCATGATGTATTGAGAGCTAACATGGTGTGATAAATAGACTTCTGTTTACTAATATTACTCTATATCGTCGGAGTACCTTATTAGTTCAGAATGGTATAACATATAATTGTCTTCATAAATTGAGAATGGGTATGTCTTCAGATTTGATAAAAGCTCGTCCATCCACAACAGGTTGCGCCATTCATTGCCATGACTGCAGCATGGAAGCCTTGTGTATTCCTTTTACGTTAAGCAATGATGAGCTTGATAAACTTGATAACATTATTGAACGTAAAAAACCCATTCAAAAAGGTGACCTTATCTTCAAGTCTGGTGACACACTTAAGTCACTGTATGCTATTCGTTCTGGTACCATTAAAAGCTATACCATTACAGAACAAGGCGATGAACAAATTACCGGATTCCATCTTGCCGGTGATGTGATTGGTTTTGATGGTATTCATGCCCTACGACATCAAAGCTTTGCGCAAGCATTAGAAACGTCAATGGTTTGCGAAATTCCTTACGATACCCTAGATCAGTTATCAGGCACTATGCCTAAACTACGTCAGCAAATCATGCGATTAATGAGTAATGAAATTATGAGTGATCAAGAAATGATCCTCCTACTTTCTAAGAAAAATGCCGAAGAACGTTTAGCCGCATTTATTAATAATCTTGCGAATCGTTTTGGTAATCGTGGTTTCTCTCCCCATGAATTTCGTCTCACTATGACTCGAGGTGATATTGGCAACTATTTGGGATTAACGGTTGAAACGATTAGTCGTTTATTAGGACGATTCCAGAAATCAGGACTAATTGAAGTTAAAGGTAAATACATTTCGATTGTGGATCATGCAGCATTAAGTACTCTTGCCGGAAATGCGCGGATTGCCACTTAAATTAAATTTGTATGATCTATCTCATAGTTTATTCATTAGGAAACGGTAATACTATCAACAAATAAACAAGTAAAAAACTCAACAGCTTTGGAGGTTATATGAAGGATTATAAGAAGATATTAGTGGTGATTAATCCTACAACGGATCATCAACCCGCATTGGCACGTGCTGTTGAATTAGCGACAAGAAGTCAGGCAGATATTACTGCATTTTTATCTATTTTTGACTTCTCTTACGAGATGACCTCAATCCTATCTAGCCAAGAACGTGAAGCGATGCGTCAAGGTGTGATTGATCAACGTGTTGCTTGGTTAGAAAATGCGATTAGTGGTTTTAGTCAGTCTAATATCAAGATTAATACTGAAGTTGTTTGGCATAATCGTCCCTTTGAGAGCGTGATTAATCATGCAATGAAAGGTCAGTATGACTTGATTGTTAAAAGCACCCATGAACACGATAAATTAAAAGCTGTTATTTTTACTCCGACAGATTGGCATTTAATGCGTAAATCTCCAGTGCCTGTGCTGCTGGTTAAAGAACACGACTGGCCAGTTGAAGGCAAAATTGTCTGTGCCGTTAATGTGGTGAGTGAAGATGAAGATCATCAAAGCCTAAACGGTAAGATTATTAACCATGCGCTTGATTTAGCTAAAAAGTTCTCTGCAAGTGTGCATCTGGTTAATGGTTATCCTGGTACGCCAGTTAACTTAGCCATTGAGTTGCCCGATTTTGATGCAAATGTGTATAACAACACTGTGCGTATGCAGCATGAACAAAGAGTACAATATTTAGCACAAGCTTATAATATTCCTCTTGAAAATTGCCATGTCGAAGAAGGTTTACCAGAAGATGTTATTCCCGAAATGGCAGCAAAGTTAGATGCAGAATTAGTGGTATTAGGTACTGTTGGTCGCACTGGTTTTTCAGCGGCATTAATTGGTAACACTGCAGAGCATGTTATCGACAGCATAAATTGCGACTTGTTAGCGATCAAACCCGATGGTTATAAATCACCTTTAGAAGATTAGTGTTCATTAGAATGGGTTAACTACTTTACCCTGACCTAGAATACTGGAATAATACGCGCCCTGAAACACTTGGTTACTGGGCGCATTTTTATGTCTGAAGTTGAAGTAGATACAATCGTTAAAAAAAATATTACTCGTATGAATAAACTGCAAAAGCGTCTGCGACATAACGTTGGCTCTGCCATTGCAGATTATAATATGATCGAAGATGGTGATCGGGTCATGTGTTGTCTTTCTGGCGGCAAAGACAGTTACACCATGTTAGATATTTTATTAAATCTTCAACAACGTGCCCCAATTAAATTCGAAATTGTGGTGGTTAATCTAGACCAAAAACAACCTGGCTTTCCGGAACACGTTTTACCAGCTTACTTAGATGAGATAGGCGTTGCTTATCACATTCTCGAAAAAGATACTTACTCTATCGTTAAAGAAAAAATCCCTGAAGGCAAAACCACGTGTTCTCTTTGCTCTCGTTTGCGTCGTGGTACTCTTTATGGCTTTGCTCAACATATTGGTGCAACAAAAATTGCATTAGGTCATCATCGTGACGATATTATCGAAACATTATTTTTAAATATGTTTTTTGCTGGCAAACAAAAAGCCATGCCACCTAAGCTCTTGTCTGATGACGGTGCCAATATTGTCATCCGTCCTTTGGCTTATTGTCGTGAAAAAGATATTCAAGAGTATTCGACACTGAAATCGTTTCCTATCATTCCTTGTAACTTGTGTGGTTCGCAAGAGAATTTAAAGCGTGGTGCCGTTAAAGACATGCTACAAATGTGGGACAAACAACATCCGGGGCGTCTTGAAACTATCTTTACTGCAATGCAAAACACCTCGCCATCGCAAGGTGTAGATCGTGAACAGTTTGATTTTGTATCGCTAAAACGTAATCCAGATGTAGTTAACACTGGCGATGTAGCGGATGCAGACTTACCAGCGTTTGATTTTGTCGATATCAGTAATAATGGTCATATTAATTTAGACATCAGCAATCGAATCGATGTAGTGGCAACATTTAAACCCTAGTAAACATGTTAACGATAGCGATAGCGATATAAATCAAAGGCGTTGATGAACATCAACGCCTTTATTATTACTGGGTCACCAGAGGACTGATAATGCTAGGCTTTTGAGTAAATGAAATCTGTTTTAGCTGATTTATTTGTTCAACTGTTAAGGTATATTTTTCCTTAGCAATCGTTTCCACATCATCGATGACGACTTTCACTGTCTGGTTTTGCATATCTGTAAACTCAAACGATAATCCATTAATCGGTTTGCGGAAATACTTCATCGGGAAACCTTGTAAACCATCAAGCAGTTTATTCATATCCTCTGTTAAGGCTAACAGCTCAGTTTGAGTGAAACCTTGTTTGGTTTCTTTCGCTCTAACTTGCATGGCAATCGCACACTGTTTAGCCTCTCCAGCCACCTTAATATTGACTAACCCTCTATCAGACTTTAACTGTGGATCATAAGGAATAAATAATCGCTGTTGTTTACTATACGTTAATGGATATTGGTCATTCTCGGTAGTAATACTGCCTGACACTATGGTGCAATCTGGGGTGATTGGAACGCTAAATGCTAACTCAACTAATGGATAGTTTTGCTTATTGACTTGCTTTAATCGGTCATAAAAGCCTTTGTATTCTAAAGACACGGTTTCAGCGCTACTGCTGTTGATTAAAAAAATAGACGATATAAAAATAAATCCGTTAATTAACGTACGATTACGCATTCGCGTTATTCCCTTGTAGATATTGTTTATTGTGTTTTAGCATTTCGAGTAATTCATCAATGTACTCATCTTTTCGTTCTGAATAATTAATTAAGCCATAGACTAACTTTTCAGCCGTAGGCTTAACTTTCTGCGCACGTAAATCAGCACGAATAGACCGGAATACGCGATATGCTGGATGGGTATTTAAATTAATCATGTAGGCAATAATAGAATCCTTGGGCGAATCAAAAACTGCAACTTCATGAGTTTTGCCATCGGTTCTTGCTAATGGAACTAAACCACAACCTTCAGTGAAACACCATTGACCAAAAAAGTTAAAACCTTCGATAGCAAACCGGGAACTGCCCCACCCGCTCTCATTAGCTGCTTGTATTAGCACCATATCAATAGGAATAATATCGATGCGCTTTAACAATGGCGTCAAGGTATTACGAGTAAATGATTTCACGTCATATTGGTATTTGTTTAAAAGTGATGTAAGCCTATTATTATCCGCTTCACTTAATCCTAAACCATTATCAATTTGCTCAATAACAGCCAATAAAAATTGACGTTCGTGAATAATAATTTGATTTTGAGCTTCTATAGCAGGACGAAAATAATTAAAGAAAGTTTGTTTTTTAGTAGGAATATCACTTATTTCAGCAAACTTAGGTACTTTACCAAGGTCAATGTTACTTAGCTGCTGTGCTGCTGAGTCTACCGAGACCTGTGTCTGACTAGGGATAATCCATAGCCTAATTGCTAACAGTGCTAAAACGGCTAAGCCTAACGCAAATGTCACTTGACCTATAGTGCCTATTTTCAACAGTACCTGCCTTATCAAAATGCATTTTCAATTTATAAATATAATTAATTATAACCTTAAAGGTCGATAGGATACAGTAAAGCACTTTTGTGATTAGCGTGATCCAAATCTGAGAATGACATTTGTGATTGTCTCAGATAGCAAAACCTAAAAATAATTACACTTTAATGACCATATACAGTTAAAATTAATCGACAGTGACAACGGGGCAGTGTTTCATTAACTGCGTATCGTTTTATTCAACAACTCAAGGACTTGAGCTAAAATTATGTTGAATCAACAACTCAATAATTATCATCATGTTGTCGCCATTGGTGGCGGACATGGATTAGGCCGTATTCTAGCTGCATTATCTTTTTTAGGCCCAAGATTAACCGGCATTGTTGCCACCACTGATAATGGCGGTTCTACCGGACGACTTAGACAGGATCAGCAAACTATCGCGTGGGGCGATTTACGTAATTGTCTTTCACACCTTGCATCACGGCCTTCGTTAGGTTCGATGTTGTTTGATCATCGCTTCACCGGCGACAATGAACTTTCTGGCCATAACTTAGGTAACCTGGTGTTACATGCACTCGATCAGCTTTGCGTAAGACCTCTTGAAGCTGTTAATTTAATTCGAGGTTTACTTAAAATTGAAACCCAAATTATCCCTATGTCTGAAGCCTCGACTCACCTTGTTGCGCTTTCCCATTGTGGTAACAAAGTGTTTGGAGAACTCAACGTTGATGGCATGAGTGAGGCACCGATTGCTTTATCATTAGAGCCCGAAGTAGAAGCCACTTTTGAAGCATGTAGCGCTCTAGCAAAAGCGGATTTAATTATTATTGGTCCAGGCAGTTTTTTAACCAGTATACTTCCACCTTTATTACTGCCACAAATTGCCAAGAGCATTCGTGACTCGAACGCACATGTGATGTTAATTGATAACTTAACCGCGGAGTACTCACCTGCAAGTACTTTTAGTATTGAAGATAAAATTGCTTGGTTCAATCAGGTAATAGGTAAAAAAGTCATTGCTGATGTTATTCAGCATGGTAAAGAAATTGATCTTTATCACTCAAATATCGACGGTGTTCGTTTTAATTGTTTCCCATTAGTCAGTCAACATCATCCTGGGCTTCATGATAAATTGGCATTAGCGGCAGCGATTGGCCAAGTTTGTGACTTACACCATAAACCGGTTGACTGCATAGCCTAAGTTCAAGTGGCCTTTGTTGCTGAGTTTGACTGACCTTGTCATGTCCCTATAAAAAGGCATAAAAAAGGGCTACTTAAGTAGCCCTTTTTGTGTCTCATGCATTCAATGCTAGATAACTTGTGCAATCGCCTTACATACTGCAGCCATATTATTTTTTGTTAAGCCTGCGACGCTAATACGACCAGAACCGACAATATAGATAGCAAACTCGTCTTTTAAACGAGCCACTTGGCTTTTGTTTAAACCAGAAAAACTGAACATACCATTTTGGCGCGAGATAAAACTGAAATCTTGTTGTACGCCTTCAGATTTTAAACTCTCAACAAACAAAGTGCGCATTTCGGCAATACGTTCACGCATCAGAGTTAATTCGGCTTGCCATTCTTGACGCAGTGCAGCATCAGATAAAATGGTGCTAACGATTAAGCCACCGTGTGCCGGAGGATTAGAATAATTTGCGCGAATGGTTTTTTTAATTTGGCTAAAACTTGTCACTGCATCTTGTTGAGTTTCTGCAACTATAGTTACCGCGCCAACACGCTCATTGTATAAACCAAAGTTTTTAGAAAACGAATTAGCAATTAATAACTCTGGTACCACAGCGGCAACGGCACGCAAACCTTGAGCATCTTCTTCAATACCTGCACCAAAACCTTGGTAAGCAAAATCAAATAACGGCAATAATGATTTTTCTAAACAAATATTAGCGACTTGTTGCCACTGCTCCAACGATAAATCGATACCGGTTGGGTTATGACAGCAACCATGGAGTAATACTACGTCACCAACATTTGCAGTGGATAAATCGGCTAACATCGCATCGAAATCCATATCGTGGCTTTCAGCTTTATAGTAACGATATTCTTTAACCGTTAATCCAGCTGTTTCGAAAATATTTTGATGATTCGCCCAAGTAGGATTACTGACCCAAATGGTGGTTGAGCCAGTATTTCGAACTAAAAATTCTGATGCTACTCGTAACGAACCTGTTCCACCTGGCGCTTGAGTTGTAACCGCACGTTTATCAGTAATAATAGTGCTCTGAGGTCCAAACAATAATTCTTGAACGACCTGATTATAGGCTTGGACACCTTCAATACCCAGGTAGTTTTTTGTCTTTTCGGTTTCAAGTAAAATGGCTTCAGCTTTTTTTACAGAAGATAGAATCGGCGTTTGCCCTGCTTCGTCTTTATAAATACCTACCCCTAAATTAACTTTGTGAGGCCGAGTATCAGCTTTGAAAGCATCTGTTAAGCCTAAAATTGGGTCTGCTGGAGCAAGCGTGACTTTAGAAAAGATCATTACTACTATCCTAAGTGAAGTGGATGGACAAAATTTATTTAGTTATACCACTGTATGCAAGCGCTGAGTAGTGAGACTTTTAATAGTTGCGACAAATTTGATAATAAATTACATATTCATCAAATTTAAGCCCATTTATTATCATTATTATCAACATTAAGGTTTAGTAAAACCGAATATAATCAGCCTAACTAGACACTTGTTATAGGTACGTCTTTAAAAATCACTCACAGGCCAGTATTTAATGCCTCACTTAAGTGATTAATAAAAAGCCCAGTATTGCGATGAATTAATATCAATGGCTACATTTATATAAGCGTGAGATACCTAAGTAAAATACACATAAATGTGATTTGGGTGAGTGATTATTGCAGATATTAAAATTGTTACAGGCATAAAAAAAGGAACCCGAAGGTTCCTCTTTTTAAGCGACAAACTAATTACTTAGTTTAACGCTTCTTTTGCTTTTTCAACTAAAGTTGCAAAAACAACTTTGTCGAAAACAGCGATGTCAGCCAAAATCTTACGATCGATTTCAATAGACGCCTTTTTCAAGCCGTTAATGAAACGGCTGTAAGACAGACCATTTTGACGAGACGCTGCATTAATACGTGCAATCCATAACTGACGGAATTGACGTTTTTTCTGACGACGGTCACGGTAAGCATATTGACCAGCTTTAGTAACTGCTTGAACAGCAACACGGTAAGTACGGCTACGAGCGCCATAATAACCTTTAGCTAGTTTAAGTACTTTCTTGTGACGAGCACGTGCGGTTACACCACGCTTAACTCTTGGCATTTTCTATCTCCTAAATTAAGCGTATGGTAGTTGACGCGCGATTGCTGGAACGTCAGATTTAGCAACTAAACATTTAGCACGTAAGTGACGCTTACGCTTAGTGCTTTTCTTGGTCAAAATGTGACGTAAGTGTGCTTGCTTGCGCTTGAAACCATTAGCGGTTTTCTTAAAACGCTTCGCTACACCCTTGTCTGTTTTCATTTTAGGCATTTCTAAAACTCCGCATTGGGACGTTAATAAACGTAAGGCGAGCAAAAGCCTCAAGAGACTTTTGCTACTTTAGGTTGCCCTACTATTTCTTTTTAGGTGCTAGCACCATAATTGCTTGACGGCCTTCCATTTTCGGGAAAGATTCGACAACCGCATATATTTCCAAATCAGCCTTGATACGGTTCAAAAGATCCATACCTAGGTTTTGGTGTGCCATTTCGCGACCACGGAAACGCAGCGTAATTTTCGCTTTGTCACCATCTTCCAGAAAACGAATCAGGTTGCGTAGTTTTACCTGATAGTCGTTTTCATCAGTGCCAGGGCGGAATTTAATTTCCTTAACCTGGACCTGTTTTTGCTTCTTTTTTTGTTCCTTTTGAGCTTTCGCTTTATCAAAAAGGAACTTACCGTAGTCCATTATACGACAGACAGGAGGCTCAGCATTGGGACTGATCTCTACTAGATCAACTCCGGCTTCATCTGCAACGATCTGAGCTTCTTTTATAGTTAATATACCAATTGGCTCACCATCTAAACCTGATAAACGGACTTCAGGTACACCAGTGATTTCATCATTGATTCTATTAGGGGCTGGCTGTCGCCCTGCTGTTCTTTTGATCTTTATGACCTATTCCTCCAACAATTTGAGACTACGGAGCGAAATCTGTTGACGTATCATCGCGGCGAAATCTTCTAGTTTTAACTTGCCTATATCGATACCGTCACGTGTACGCACCGCTACTTCCTTATTTTCCATTTCTTGATCACCAACGACCAATAAATAAGGCACACGTCTAAGTGTGTGTTCGCGTATTTTAAAGCCTATTTTCTCATTCCTCAAGTCAAAAGATGCTCGAATACCCTGTTCTTTAAAGAATTTAACGATTTCTTCAACATAATCAGCTTGTTTGTCGGTAATATTCATTACAACAACTTGCATTGGAGCAAGCCATGTTGGGAATTTGCCGGCGTATTCTTCTATCAATATACCTATGAAACGTTCTAAAGAGCCTAAAATAGCACGATGGATCATTACTGGCGTTTGGCGACTGTTGTCTTCTGCGACATAAGTAGCACCTAAACGAGTCGGTAATGCATAATCGAGTTGTACTGTACCACATTGCCATGCACGATCTAAACAGTCATGCAAAGTAAATTCGATTTTCGGGCCATAAAATGCACCTTCGCCCGGTAATATTTCATATTTAATATTATTATTGGCAAGCGCTTGCTTTAAAGCATCTTCTGCTCGGTCCCACATATCGTCATCGCCAATCCGTTTTTCAGGACGCGTAGACAATTTAACCACGATATTTTCAAAACCAAATGTCGCGTATGTGTCATATACCATTTGAATACATGCACTAACTTCTGCTTGAACTTGGTCGTCAGTACAGAAAACATGTGCATCATCTTGTGTAAAGCCGCGTACGCGCATTAAACCATGAAGAGAACCCGATGGCTCATTACGATGACAACAACCAAACTCAGCCATACGTAACGGTAAGTCACGATAAGATTTTAACCCTTGGTTAAAAATCTGCACATGACCAGGACAGTTCATTGGCTTGATTGCGTATTCACGGTTTTCACTGTTAGTGGTGAACATGGCTTCGGCGTATTTATCCCAGTGGCCAGAACGTTCCCATAACACTCGATCCATCATAAGTGGACCTTTCACTTCTTGATAAGTGTATTGGCCTAACTTTTGACGAATGAACTTCTCGAGTTCTAAAAATATGCTCCAACCATCGTTATGCCAAAACACCATTCCTGGCGCTTCTTCTTGCATATGGTACAAATCTAATTGTTTACCAATTTTACGGTGATCGCGCTTAGCCGCTTCTTCTAGACGGACTAAATGTGTTTTGAGCGCTTTTTTGTCTGCCCATGCTGTACCGTATATACGTTGCAACATTTTATTGTCAGAATTACCACGCCAATATGCACCTGCCACGCTCATTAACTTAAAGTTTTGGCAAAAACGCATGTTTGGTACATGAGGGCCACGACACATGTCGATGTATTCTTCATGGTGATAAAGCGCTGGTGTTGCATCTTTACTGATGTTGTCATCAAGAATCGCAATTTTATACTCTTCACCGCGAGCGGTAAATGCATCACGAGCTTCTTGCCAAGAGACAACGTTTTTGACCACATCGTAGTTAGTTTTTGCAAGACTAAGCATGCGTTTTTCTAAGGCTTCAATGTCTTCATGGGTCAGTTTATGGTCTAAATCGATATCGTAATAAAACCCGTTGTCGATTGTGGGACCAATCGCCATTTTAGTTTCAGGCCACATTTGTTTGATCGCGTGACCAAGTAAATGCGCACAAGAATGGCGAAGGATTTCAACACCTTCTTCGTCTTTAGCCGTAATAATAGCTAATTCAGAATCTGCAGTAATTAAGTCAGTTGCATCTTTCAGTTCACCGTTAACGCGGCCAGCAATACACGCTTTTGCTAAACCAGGGCCGATGTCTAATGCAACATCAAGAGTCGAGACAGGCGTAGCAAACTCACGTTGGCTACCATCAGGCAGTGTAATAATAGGCATTAAATTTCCTTTTCCAGTGGTGACCCACACGTAGGGCCACATGGTAATTAAGTATGTTCTATTTGAACGAGAAACACGTTAATGAAATCAAGACAGTACAGGAGTCTTAGTTACCCAAAAACGTAATCGTTTATTTTATGCGATAAGCGCTTTAGCACGCAACCACACAATAGTGATTTAGTGATAAAATTCAGGTTTTATGCAGGAAAATAAGGTTAATACAAGCTATTGCAGGGTTAATCAAAAAAACCATTTTTAAGATTATTGACGGATATCGCTAAGCATAAGAAAAATAATAGTCTACAGCCGCTATAATGAATGATATAAATTCACCACACAACTAGTTGAAATAAAATATTTTATACATAAAATTGTAAGCTTAACTTTATTTTAAATGAATTAATTTTTAACCATAAGAATCATTCTTATGGATGATCCAAATGTTGAAATGCTCACTATACTTATTAAAACGAGTTAGTCAGTGAGGAGTTCTCGCTATGAGATTACTTTCGCGTGTCATCAGTTGCCCCCACTGCGGGCATCATCAACATGTTGCTTTAGATACCAGTTCTGGTGATCAAGAATATTACGATAATTGCCGTATGTGCTGCAATCCGATATATATTCGGATGCATCTTGATGATAATCGTAAAATGATAGAACTTCATATCGACGCTGACGATGAACAAATTTACTGATCGATGATGGCTTGCATAAAATGAAGCAAGCCATATCGTTTTAACAGCTTATGCAAGTTGCTTTTTTGCGAGCACTCTTTCGACCGTATCAACGATCACTTGAGTTTGACTGTCAATTTCGATATTGATTGTGTCACCAACACCGTATTGATTTAGATTGGTTAGTTTTAACGTTTCAGGAATTAAGTGCAAAACAAACCCACTGTCATTGACCTTTCCTACGGTTAAACTACAACCATTAATTCCCACAAAACCTTTATAGAAAATGTAGTTCATCCACTGCGGATCAACTTGGAGCTCTATATTATAATGTTCAGCGGTATTGCTAACCGCTTTAACTGTCGCCAAAGTATGCACATGACCAGATAGTATATGTCCACCTATTTCGGTGCCAAACGTCAACGAACGTTCTATATTCACTGAGTCACCAACCTGGGTATTGCCTAAGTTAGTCACGGCTAATGTTTCTTCCATTACATCAAAAAAAACCTTATCATTTAGTATCTTGGTTACCGTAAGGCAAACACCATTATTGGCTACGCTAGCACCTGTCACTAATCCTTGTGTTAACGCTGGTGTCATAGCGACTTCAAAGGTTTTAAGGCCGGTCGCATTGTTAATTGATACCACTTCACAAGTGGCTTGAACTATACCAGTAAACATAATTCTCTCGTTCCGTTATAGGTTTTTTTAATGAATAATACAGGGTTTCAAATATCACGCTTAATCAAATTGGCGCTGCCAGTGCTGATAGCACAAGTTACACAAACCATGATGGGCTTTATTGATACTGTCATGGCTGGTCGCGTCAGTGCCGTCGATATGGCTGCTGTTGCGGTAGGAACCAGTCTTTGGTTACCGGCAATCTTATTCGTTCAAGGTTTATTAATGTCTTTTACGCCTGTCTTTTCTCAACATCATGGGGCGAATAATCAGCAAGCCATTCCCAAAATACTGTTTCAGGCAGGATATATTGCCATAATTGGCGGTATTGGTGTGATGTTCTTTCTTGCATCTTCTACTTATTTACTCGATTTAATGCATTTAGAACCTAAACTGCATGAATTAACGGTTGGATATATAGATGCTATTTTATGGGGCGCTATGCCGTTTGTCTTGTATCAAGTGCTTCGTGGTTGCAGTGAGGGGATCTCTTATACAATGCCAACCATGGTTATCGGGTTTATTGGATTAGCCGTCAATATACCGGCCAATTATGTGTTTATCTATGGCGGTTTTGGTATTCCTGCAATGGGTGGTGCCGGTTGTGGCGTCGCTACCGCACTGGTGTTTTGGGCAATGCTAGCGGCGATGATTATTTATATGTTGGTTGATAAAACCTTTAAAGAACTTAAACCGTTTCAACAGTTTTATCGTCCGCACTTGGCGAGCATGTGGTCGATGATTAAACTGGGAATGCCAATTGCCTTGGCATTATTTTTTGAAGTGAGTCTATTTGCCGTGATCGCGTTATTTCTTGCCCCATTAGGCGCTAATGTTGTTGCAAGCCACCAAATCGCGCTTAATTTCTCTTCAATCATATTTATGCTGCCACTATCTATTGGTATTGCGGTCTCCATTCGTATTGGTTACTACCTTGGCCGTGGACAACCTGAAATATCGGCTCTTGTGGCCAAAGTAGGATTAGGTTTGTCTTTATCATTAGCCGTGTTAACCGCCCTACTGACAGTGATGTTTAGGCATGAAATAGCCTTGTTATACAATGACAATCCTGAAGTGGTTGCTTTAGCGGGTAGCCTAATGATGTTAGCTGCATTTTATCAAATCTCAGACTCAATCCAAGTTGTCGCAGCTGGTGCACTCAGAGGTTATAAAGATACTCGAAGTGCATTTTACATTACCTTGTTTTCCTATTGGTGTGTTGGTATGACTACCGGATATGTATTGGGCTATACCGATATGATTCGACCATCAATGGGGGCTCATGGATTTTGGATTGGATTAATTGCAGGATTAACATCAGCAGCAATTCTGTTTGCAATTAGGTTAAAGTACATTCAAAAGAAAGGCTTGGTATTTAGCCAAATAGGGTAATAACTGTAAATTATTAACGTTAAGCATGTAATTTTGCTTAACGTTGAAGCAAGTTGCACAGCAAATCACCATTTAGGCGTAAATATGTTTTTTTTTGCTTGCAAGCAGTAGGCTATCCAACTTACTATAGCGGCCGCTTTGAAGCGAAATGTTTTGAAGTGATACTGTAGTAAACAATACACCCGTAGCTCAGTTGGTTAGAGCACTACCTTGACATGGTAGGGGTCGGTGGTTCGAGTCCACTCGGGTGTACCACTCTTCTCTAAGAGTCTAAATATAGAAATCATACAATACACCCGTAGCTCAGCTGGTTAGAGCACTACCTTGACATGGTAGGGGTCGGTGGTTCGAGTCCACTCGGGTGTACCATTTCTTGCTTTATCTCCTCGTTTTAAAAGCCTTTTTTCAAGTCAGTCATATTACTAGAATTAACCTAGCCTTTACCAAATCTGATTAACCTTGTGACAATTTATATTTTTTTATATGCAAATTTATAGGGTTTCCTTGCATTATAAATTGGTAATTAGCAGTATGTAGATATAAAAAAGGCACAAATCACTAACGAGCTAAATATGTTTGTACAAGGTGTTTTGAAAACAACCTTTAATACTACCCTCATCTCCCCCAGCTTTGATTCTTAGGCCGTTAGTTAATCCTGTTCAGCCAAAAAACAGTCAAATTATTTGTCTTGTATGCTAATGGACATTCAATAACGTTGATACTCATGAGTCTATACACTTAGAACCCCGATTGTTGACTAAGATGATTTATCTACAGTCAAAAATCTGTCTAAGCAAGCATGAGCGACTACAAGTAAACTCATCTATTAAATACTCCAGCGTTCAATCTTTAAACTGGATAATAAGATTATATTGGTCGCTTAACCTGATAAGCAGCTCTTTACTCATGGATACAGATTTAATGCTTTGTTGCTCACTATGCTTTGCCATATCACTAATGGCGACAACGCTTCGACTTATTTGTTCAGATACGACCGATTGCTCTTCTATTGCTGTTGAAATTTGTGCATTTAAACCAGCTATTGCCGAAACTACATTGGTAATATTTTCGAAGGAATCACCAGTTGCATTAGCTAAAGCAACACATTTTTCCGATTGTTCATTACTTGAATTCATTGCTTTAATGGCTAGAATGGACTCCCCCCTTAACTCACCTAAAAGTTGAACAATCTCATTGGTTGATTGTTGAGAACGCATTGCTAGCGCCCTAACTTCATCGGCTACAACCGCAAATCCTCTTCCTTGTTCTCCCGCTCTTGCCGCTTCAATAGCCGCATTTAGTGCTAGTAAATTAGTCTGATCTGCAATACTGCTAATTTCACTAAGAACAGCTTCAATTGATTTAGTACCTTTAACTAAACGATCTATTGAATGGTCTACATTACTAAGTTGCTTTGATAACTCCTCAATAGCGGCAACCGTTTGAGTAACAATTTCTTGCCCTTTATTACTGCTATTTAAACCTTGCTGGGAAGATTGCGCAGCTCTACTTACAATACGAGCGACTTCTTGTATTGTTGAAGACATTTGATTAACCGCTATCGCAACTTGATTGGTTTCACTCGTTTGTCTATTTAAGATGTTTTTAACGTCTTCGCCGCAATAAGAGGAGTCCTGCGCCAAGGCTGTCACTTTTTCTGAATCGTCAGATACTCGACCAACTACCGCACTCAATTCTGCTTTACGCATTTTTAAAGCTAATTCTATGATGCCGGTTGCATCGTTATTACCTGAATATATGAAGCTCATTAGAGGATTATCAAACACAGCTTTTGCCGTTTTAACCACGCGAGAATATTTAGTCCTCCATGAGGAAAAAATAATTATTCCACAGAGTGATACAGCTAAATTTGGTAAAGTAAACCACAATGAACTGTTTGCAAAAAATAAGGAACTTAAGGATAGCGCCATAAGAATGATGAATATAATTTGCACCCATAATGTTGAGTCTTTACTGAAGCTAATTTGCTTAAAGGCTTTACCCGCTGCAATTTTTCCGTATACAGAATCTGCTCTATGTTTTACATCACTGTCTAAATAAGTACGTACAGATTGATATTCAAACGTTTTACCCGTTTTGTCCTTTATTGGTGTTACAAAAGCATTTACCCAGTAGTAATCACCATTTTCACATTTATTTTTAACGGGTCCCATCCAGGAATTTCCTGCTTGAATATAACTCCACATGTCTTTGAATGCCGCCTTAGGCATATCAGGGTGCCTGACCATGTTATGTGGCTTACCCATCATTTCATCTAAAGAAAACCCAGAGATATCACAAAAACTTTTGTTGGCGTACTTTATGTAACTGTTCAAATTTGTTGTAGAAAGGAGAATTTCGCTAGGCGAAAAAGTTTGTTCTTTACTCATGTAAGTTACTCATTAGTTAGTTTGTGTGAAATGTTTACTGTGGCAATACTTTCAGGCGTCTTTTACAAGCAGTGAAATAATATTTTCAGATGTGAGTGGCTTACTAAAGTAGTAGCCTTGACCATAATCACAGTTAATATTGAGGAGATGTTTGATTTGTTCCTCGAGTTCAATTCCTTCAGCCGTTACCATTAGATTTAAAGAACTCCCCAGCGATACAATGGTATTAACCAAAACAACTTTGATTTCATTGAAGTTATTATTATTGATCCCGCTAACGAAAGACTTGTCGACTTTTATGGATGTAATAGGATAATTAGCTAAATACTGTAGTGATGAATAACACGTGCCAAAGTCATCTAACGCTATACCAACGCCTATTTTCCTTAAATTCGCTAATGCTTGATCTAACATTAGTGAGGGCTCAATGAGTGTTTGTTCAGTAAGCTCTATCTCTAAACAACGTCCATCTAATTGATACGTTTCTAAAAGTTTTTCAATGGAACGTGAGAATGTCGGATCTTTCATCTGGTAAGGAGATATGTTTACCGCAACATGAAACTCTTTTCCTGTTAAATCCTGCCAGTGCTTGATTGCTTCAAGGGATGTTTTTAACACAAAATCGCCGACCTTATTTATAAGGTTTTTTTTCTCGAGAATAGGAATGTAATCTTCTGGAACTAAATGACTGAAGCGAAAATTGTTCCATCGCAGCAATGCTTCAAAACCAATTATATTTTGAGATTTGATTTCGAATTTTGGTTGATAAACAAGGTAAAATTCATTATTTTCATAAGCTTGCTGCAAAGCTATTTCTAATGCGTAGTATTCAGCTGTCTGAATAAACATCGCATCCTCAAAATATGCATAAGAGCTTTTACCCAAACTTTTTTTCGCGTCATACATAGCGAGATCAGCATTGCGAATTAATTGATCACAATTACGCCCACAGTCAGGATAAATGCTTATGCCAATACTCGCGCCAATTTGTACACTCTTTCCGTCGATAGGCTCAATGCATTCAATAGCGAGTAATATTTTTTCAACTATATTAGTCAGTGACTCACTATGAATAATGTCAGGTATGATAACTAGGTACTCATCGCCACCAAGTCGACCAATTGTATCTTCGACTCGTAATAAGTCTCTAAGTACATTGGCAATACAAATAAGTAGCTTATCGCCGAATTCATGACCGTGGAGGTCATTGGCCTTTTTGAAATGATCTAAGTCGATAAACAACACACCAAATTTATTATTACTTAGATTTGCCCGACTAATAGCTTGGTCAAGTCTATCGTTTATTAGTTTCCTATTTGGTAAGTTGGTCAGTAAATCATAATTAGCTTGATGTATTAACTTCGCTTCATTTTGTTTCTTCTCTGATATATCCCGAATAACGGTAATAGCCACTTTGCGATTATTCAGCTCTGCTAGATTCAAACTTATCTCAACTGGAAATTCTTTTTCCTGCTTATTTAGTGCATATAATGTCTTTCCGAGCCCCATCATTCTCGCGCTCGAATGGTTGAAAAAAAGTGCTATTTTCTCGTGATGATTAACAAACCTTTTCGGCATGAGTGTCGCAATGTTTAATTTTACAAATTCACTTTTTGAGTAACCAAAAAGGTCTTCTGCACTCTTATTCACTTGAGAGATAACTCCGTCTCTATCGGAAATTATCATTGCATCAGGAGATGATTCTAAAAGCTTGTTTGACCATGCAAGTTGGCTCGATACTGCTTGTTTTTCATTTTTTATATACCTCTGAAATGTATAAAAAACTATTAACAAACATGATGCCAGTAAGACTAAAATGAGTAATTCAATACGTAAATATTCTAATGAACCGTTATAAGACGTTTGTGTAATATTGTTAGCTTTACTTTCAGCCGTATTTGTCAAAAACTCTAACTGCTTATTAATTTTTTTTATGTTTTGCGTATTTTGTTGTAGCTGGTTAAGTAATAAACTCTTTTCTTCATTAAGTCTAATTCTAGCAATAATTTGTTCTCTGACAGAGAGCCAATCTAAGTAAACCCGTTTAACCGTATCTACCCTACTTTTATCTCCAACAAATTCTTTACCCAGTAGGTCAAATGCTCGATTAACTTGATTATCATAATGGTCATTTTGACTAGCTATATTTTCCAGTCCGTGCTTGTTAGGAATGTATATTAAATCAACTAGTGACAGTTGACTTAAAAGCGTATGTTTCCTTATGTCACTAACTGCTTGTGCGACGCGACTATAATTATTGAATGATTTATTTAAGGTGATTACACTCTTTGTGTACAATAAAAATATAGAAAACGTACAAGCAAGTGCTAAGATCAAAAAAACGACTATATATTTCATATTTCTTTTTTTTGCTAAGACACATTCAGAGCTTTTTTCACTTTTAATTTTATAAGCCATTGAAATAACCTCATTAAATTTAATGTTTACAATCAGCACATTGAAAAACTGATCGAAGACTTTAAAAATAAGCTCAATCTTTGCTGCTGTTTTATATTATTTACAGCCACCTATAACTGTTAAAAAATATTCATTCACCAGTGTAACTTTGCCGCGCAATTATTTAGCTATAAGATAATATTCTTTATTACTAGCTGCCATTATTGCTGTAGAACTTATTTTAAGCGGCTAGGCCTGGCGAAAAGTGTTACTCTTAATTTAAAGATGCGTCGTCACTTCGCACATGATATTTGCATATGTAAACAACCATATAGCTGATCATCTCATCATTGCCTGCCGGTTCATACCGTAGATCACCATAACGTTGTAACAACTAATTCATATCCATTCTGCTCCTTTTTGAAAACGCGGAAAGACCCAATTTTCAATGGCTTGATGAACTAATTTAGTGACTAAACTTATAAAGGAAACACACAACCCCTTATCATTGGCATTGCATTTTTTTAGAGTAGTTATGTTAGTAACTTAACTATAACAATACACTCAAAAAAACATCCAAACTATTATTTTTAAGGGATAAAATTCATATTGCGATTTTTGTATGATTACTAACATTATGGTTTGTAGGGTTTGTGTAGCTCAAACTGTTATAATTGCGTAATTTGTATGCCACAGTAACTTTATTTGCTGTAGATTATTGGCATATTATATTCATTCAATTAGAAAATATTAGTTTCTAGTGCGTTGTATCCAAAATGAAGTACGTTGAGTGTAATAGTATTGATGTCTATATTGATAATTTAAATGGACTGGACGTAGAAGCAACGCAGGTTGGTAGTGGACGTTTTTTTAGCACAAATAGAAATGTTAAGCTCCCGCTGATTGAAATCAACCATTGGCGTATTAATACCAGCATCTTATATCATGGAGCTTTAGCACAGGATAAAATTTATCTCTCTTTCCCCATAGAAAGGGAATCACAAATAATAGATGGCAAGGTTTTCGGTAGCGACTCTATTTTAGCCGTTTTACCCGACGAAGATCTATTGGTTCTTCATCCTAAACTTGTTGAAACAATGGATTTTTTAATCCCTTTGGCAGTATTGCAAGATTACTATAAATACCAAAACCTTACTGATACTTTACCATCATTAAAAAACCTGAGAAATAAAACTACATTTTCAAATATTGAGACTTTAAAAATAAAACAGCTTATTAATTATACGTTAAGTGTTATTGACCAAGTAAGCCAATGGAATTATTTGGCCGCAGTAGACGCTCAGGATACGATTTTAGTAAACATATTAGAAATTTTGGGTGAATCTGGTGGCAAAAAGATAATCTGTAGTTCAAAACATAGAGTCGTTGTTGTTAAACGGGCGTTAGCTGCTATCCATAAAGAGCCTAAATCCAATTTAACTATCGTAGAATTATCTAATATCTGCTTTTGTAGTATAAGAACTTTAGAATATTCCTTTAAGTCTATCCTTGGATGTTCACCCAAGGCTTATCTTATAAAAAGAAGACTAAACCTTATTAAGCATGAAATAAAATGCAGTCCAGAGAAAAGTATTAGTAGAATCGCTATCGATTTTGGGGTAGTTAATGCAGGACGATTTTCCAATGACTATTTTATGTATTTTGGCGAGTACCCTTCGGATACACGGAATAAATAATATCAACTGCCATAGGCTCATTTTATGGCAGTGCAGACTTTGCCAATAATGATATAAGTTAGGCCCTGTATGCAGTGGCACACTAATTATGTGCCACTTAACTAGAGATGAGTATGTTCTTTACTTTATGTGCAGCTGCTATTGTGAAAAGCTATCACCCGAGAGCAAAGTCAGTATGCTTAAGATGGTAATGTACTGACCATTTACTTTTGACCAACGTGGATCGTACGCTTACCAAAGCTTTCACCATTAAGTAGACCTATGAATGCATTTGGGGCATTTTCTAACCCTGTGATAATCTCTTCTCGATATTTAATCTTGCCGCTTTTAACCCAAGCAGTCATCTCTGTCGCGAAATCAGGATACAGATGGCCAAAATCATCAAAAATAATGAAACCCTGCAGTTTTATTTTCTTGCGCAGGATCTGCCCCATCAGCCAGTTCATCCTGTCTGGCCCCTCTGGCAAATTGGTAGCATTGTATTGCGATACCAGCCCGCAAAGTGGGATTCGGGCGTTCGGATTCAATAGCGGAATAACAGCATCAAGGACCTTACCACCGACACTTTCAAAATAGACATCAATGCCGTTTGAGCTCACCTTAGCAAGTTGGACGGCAAAGTCAGCAGCCTTATGGTCGATGCAGGCGTCAAAGCCCAACTCGTCTACTGCATAGGCACATTTTTCCGCACCGCCCGCAATTCCAACCACATGGCAGCCAAGTAGCTTGCCAATTTGACCAACAGTGGCACCGACAGGACCGGTCGCAGCTGCCACAACAATGGTTTCGCCTGCTTTTGGTGCACCAATCTGCTTCAGGCCAGCCCAAGCAGTAAACCCAGGCATGCCTAAAATACCGAGCGCCCATGAAAGATGCGACGAAGACTTACCGAGGTTAGTAAGCCCAACGCCATCAGACACTGCATAGTCCTGCCAACCATTGTAACTAAGTACAAAGTCGCCTGGAGCAAAGCCATCGATATTGGAATCAACAACTTGAGACACTGTGCCGCCTATCATCACCTCGCCTATTTCGACTGGGTCGGCATAAGATGGTGCATCGCTCATCCGCCCCCGCATATAGGGATCAAGCGAAAGGAACTCAGTCCGCAGTAGCATTTGTTGGTCGCCAGCAACAGGGATGGCAGTCTCAATCAAAGTTAACGTGTCTTCCGTAGGCTCGCCTGAGGGACGTTGGCTAAGAACCCATTGTCGATTCGTTGTGTTTGTCTGTGTCATGTTCTATCTCCTTTAAAGTGACGCTTCGAGAATCCGGCGCACATCAGTTGGGGTGATGTCTTTATGTTCGCCAAGGGCCGTCATGCCATGTTCCTCCAAGGCACTAACGATAAGTTCAATTTCTGGGGCGGCAATATCGTAGTCGCTTAAGTGAGTCTTAATGCCTAGTTTCTCAAAGAATGCACGCGTAGCATCTATCGCAGCGTCAATTCGTACGGCATCAGAACCTTCGTTGATCCCCCAAACATTACGAGCATATTGCAGTAGTTTTTCGTGCTTGTGGCCGCGTTGATCATTCAATAATGACGGCAATATAACTGCAAGTGTACGGGCGTGGTCGGTATCATTGAGCGCGGTAATCTCATGTCCGATCATGTGAGAAGCCCAATCTTGTGGCACTCCGGCACCGATTAATCCATTCAAGGCCAGCGTGGCCGTCAACATCAAACTTGCGCGGATGTCATAATCTTCTGGTGTCTCTAGCGCTTTAGGGCCAAGCTCAATAATGGTGCGCAGTAGAGACTCGGCAAAACCATCCTGTACGTGTGCGCCGCTGGGGTAAGTCAGATACTGCTCGACGATATGAACAAAGGCATCTACTGCACCATTGGCAATCTGACGAGCAGGCAGCGTATAGGTAAGCTCAGGATCGAGAACAGAAAAAATTGGGTAGCAATGTGGACTTCTAAAAGGAAGCTTGGCTACCTTCTCTGGGTTAGTGATCACTCCACCATTATTCATCTCTGATCCTGTTGCAGGCAGTGTTAGCACAGTACCAAACGGCATAGCCTGGGTCACTTTTGTACTGCCAGCAGTAAGGATTTCCCAAGGGTCACCCGCATAAAGCGCCGCCATGGCAATGAATTTAGTCGCATCAATAACAGATCCACCACCCACGGCAAGCAAAAAGGTGATGTCGTTATCAGCGATTGCTTTAACGGCATTAAGGGTAGTGGCATAACGAGGATTTGGCTCTATACCGCCGAACTCGACTAATGTGCGATCAGCTAGTGCTGTTCTTACTTGTGTTAACACGCCGGTCCGTTCTGCGCTACCGCCGCCATAGATAATCAATACTTTTGCATCTGCTGGAACATGATCGTTCAGGTCTTCGATGCGGCCTTTGCCAAAGAGGATTTCTGTGGGGTTATGAAAGTCAAAGTTTTTCATATTAGGATTCCTTCTGATTAAATGTGAAGGCGTACGCTTATACTGACATACGTCGATTTTTCTGTGTCTAGCATTCGAATACCGGTAAACCTGATGACAAATATACTGGAAGGGGTTGCGCTCCCAGCCATTACAAAAAGACTTAGCAACAACATCGTAAATAGCGCTATTTTGCCAATAATGGTAATAGCCTAGATGGAATAAAATGCGTTGATCATATTCACTTACTTGATGTTTACATTGTTATTCTTTACTAAATGGCCAACTATAATTAAATGAGTAAATTACCTAAAGTAACCACTTAGATATGTCAATACGATATTTAAATATAAAACTCTTCATTACCTATGATTTAAGACATTTATATTTAGAGATAATATTTAAATATATTTTCAGCATGAAGCTAACCATATTAAAACAAGCTGATCAAAAACACTGTTAGTGCTGTGCTTTAAATAAACCAAATTATATTTTACTGTTTAGTTACACTAACATACCAATGTTAGCCTTTCCAATTAGGCCAATAAATCTTAATAATTGTAAACAGTTCAGACTAAAAGGATGTAATTGAGTACATTCAGTTAACAATACTAACGATTTAGATTAAGTTTTGTTTAAGTATGGAAATGATGATAGGTACTAACAATAATCAGCGTATGTTATTAACCACATAAGATTAACTTAATAATAACTCTTAAATAGATATATAGATAAATAAGCATCTATGTTTTTAAATAAATTCTAACGAGCGTGAAAATCAACAGTTTCAATACTGCTTATTTCATCATCCATACAGAAATGTGGGCAGCCCAACACGCGGCCATGTTTCTCGATAGCCTCGACCTGTGTATTGTATATCGTAAAAGTAGGCTTTAAGTCATTCTAAAGGTGGTCTAGTTAGCGAAAAAGGTCTTGATTTTCGGCTTTTTTTCCTCCGATCCGTCGCGGATGGCCTCAGTAGCATATTGTGATTTAGATTTGAAAAATACTAGCAACAGCCCTTCTTCACGCCGAATCGCTCACATATAGCATCAATAGTGAGAGTGCCATAGCTGCTCTGCCACATTAAATCTAATATTGCTTGTAGCAAGCGTTCTTTGCCATCACTTTTGCGGCCCATTTCCAGTACCTATCAATACGTTGATATTATTGAAATTGACTATTATCTATTCGTCTCGATACGCTAATTGGGCCAACTATTTAACCTCATCTTTAGAAACCGAAAACAATATAGCAGCTCCTATTATACCGGCAATTAATGAACCGAAAAGGATACCTAGTTTTGCTTGTTCAATTAAAGCGGGTTGTCCCTCAAATGCTAATACTGATATAAATAATGACATTGTAAAGCCTACACCCGCCAAAAAACCGATACCAATGATATGAGAAAATGTCACACCATCAGGCAATCTTACCGCACCTACTTTTAATCCCAACCAGGCAAAAAAGCTAATACCAATCCCCTTTCCTAAAACCAATGCGAGTATTATCGCCAGTGTGACCACAGTATCTTTAAATTCAGGAATGACCGTAGGTAACATTACGCCTGCATTTAAAAACGCAAACAAAGGTAGAATAATCAAACTGACAGGTTTATCTAGTGTATATCCCCAGCGTAATATTGGCGCTGTCGTTTGCTTGGCAATATCTTCGGCCTTTACAGCCAGTGCATGTTGTTGTTCATTTTCAAGGATAGGAGTATCTTCACTGTCTACGTCCTTAAAATCATGGATAACATTTTGCATTTTACGCCGAAACCAGATTTTGTTGGTATACGGACGTGTCGGCACCATCATTGCGGCTAACAGACCTGCGGTGGTTGCATGTACGCCTGATTGAAGAATAAACCACCAAAGAAAAAAACCGCCCACTAAATAAAAGACAGGTTTCCTGATACCAAGAAGGTTTATAAAAAACAGGACTAATAGAGTGAGCCCCGCCCATAGAAGTGACTGGATAATAATTTGGTCGGTATAAAATAAACCAATAACAGCTACTGCTCCCATGTCATCAACAATGGCTAAACCAGTAAGAATAATGTAAGCCGCTCGAGGGGCTTTAGCGCCTAACAGTGTGAGAATACCTATCGCAAAAGCCGTGTCTGTGGCCATAGGCACACCCCAGCCTTGATAAGCGTTGGACGACTCACTAATCCAAATAATACTAGAATATATTAGTGCCGGAAGCACCATCCCCCCCAGTGCCATAACAATAACTAATCCAGCATCTTTTAAATCGCTTAGCGCTCCGACCAAGCATTCATATTTAATTTCTAGCCCTAAAATGAAAAAGAACAACACCATTAAACCGTCATTGATCCAGTAATGTAATGAATGACTTATAGCCCAATCGCCAAGAGAAATAGTTAGCTCAAGTGTACTTAGGGCTTCATAACTGTGTTGCCATCCTAAATTAACCATAAGAATGGCTGCTATTGCTGAAACAAGTAATACGATTCCAGCTACGATCTGACTATTGATAAATGACTCAACAGGCAATGAGAACTTAAGAAAACCACGCTCTAATGGAGCATGATCACGATTTTCTTCCTTTATTTCGTAACTCATAACTTGTCTCCGCAACGTTACTGTGTGCTTTTCAACCACATAATGTGGCCAGATCCCTTTAAAATCAAAAGAGTAAACTGGTAATAATACGATACCATCTTTTTATCAACACGGCTTTGTATGCCGCTATTAGCGTTAAAACTCAATCCGAATTGACACTATGCCTTCCAAATCAGCGCTCAAGCCACAGTTAAGGACAAGTCGTAACCTGTTTAACAAGCTTAGATGCCCTCGACAACGATTCGGTATATTTACCATCACTTTGATTGCAACATGCACGTTAATATTGTTAGTGTGAGTGAACAGCTAGACATCAATATCAACCAATTAATGGAGTGCAACTAATGGGATCGCATAATACTGATCAACATAAGCACAGTATCGCTACTTTTGCAGCCTTAAAAACCGCTATCGCAAATGATGAAGAGCAGTTGGTAAAAGATTTATTAGCAAATGAACCGATGCAAGAGCTTGAGAAAAGCCATCTAATTGATTTAGCAAATATAAACAATAATCAAACTATCTTAACATTACTGAAAGATATCCCTGAAATATAGCTACAAGGTGAAATATAGCCTGTTAGTACTCGCTCTATTTAGATAACCATTTTCACTAAAGAGAATCGCCGCATATGGCGGCGCAACACTTATCTAAGCCATAGCTAAATATCATTTTTCACAGGCTTACTATTCACTTTCCTCTTCTCTTTTTTCGATAGTCGCGCTTAATTTTTGGTACACGCCAAGCGAAACAATCAAAATCGCTGATACCATGATAAGTAAAGCCGGATAGAGTAAAAGGCTAAGGTCTTTCGTTCCTGCTTTGAATATAAACACCAGTCCTTCAATACTGACGGCAATGGTAATAATGACAATAATTTTTGTAATTGTTCTTCTTGCCTCTTTGGGATCTCGCAGCTCTTTATCCTTAAACACTTCTTCTTCCATCATGTACTGTGCAACATCGATAATCGCTGCAGCTATGATAATAGCGGCGACAGATTGAAGCATTAATGGAATAAATCCAGAGTCATACTCTATGCCAGAAATGACCTCGTAAATAGACCACAGCATAATTATCAAAGATAAGATGATAAGAGTGACAGCTGCGAACAGATGAACTCCAGCAAAAATCTTATTGAACAGTTTTTTCATATTTTTGACCTGTAATAATTTATCGACCAAGGTGGCTCATTGCGTTATTAATGTGCACGCATAAATGAGGTTATGTTATTCATCTAATACAGTGCTGATGACATTGACCTATTATTGAATAGCACTCACTTATCGGCACAAGCTTGATCTAGATAAGGTCACTATAGATTGAGAACAGATGGCAAAACATCATATGAACTCAAGTGAACACTAAGTTGACTGTAAATAACCAGAAAACATGGATAGACCCAATGGAGCTTGAGAGGTCACTTAGTATTGCTTGCCTACCCTGTTAATCGTTCAAGGGTAACACACTCGAGTTTATGAAGGGGTTACAGTAATAAAATGCAGTCACTTATCAAGGATTAGGATCTGCATTATGCTGTTTAAGACCCTGTTTTCTGCCAATTAAAATGGTCGTAAGGGCTATTGTTGTTTATCGCAAGGTAGCCTAATTCGACCGCACCAAGGAAGCCACTTGCACTATTTTATTGGCTGGTAATAGTAAGCTTCCGCTGCTAATTGTTAATTATAACTAAGCTATTTAGGTCGTCCAATGGAGAAGTTGTCATTAATGACTGGCGTGATTTATAGCTGTTATGGCGACCAAGATTAATAGCCCATTTCACAATCTGTAACGTATTAATCATTGGTCACCTTAATAGAGGATAGATATGATATAAATATCTTTAGTGCAACATGATTACTTAAACCTTGAACTCGCTGACTTAAATGCTGCACTGAGCGAATCCCAGGCGCTATCAATGCCGACTTTTACGTCTTCCCAAGCATCATCACTGGCTTGTTTAAGCTCATTAAGTTTTTTATTGGCAGATTGTTTCATCGACTCAAGTTCCTCTATTCTTTGATAGTACTCCAACTGCTCATCAGCAGCTTTACCATCGGCTTTTGCTTTCAGTCTATCAATTTGGGCACTCCACTCATCGAGTTGCGCCTGCAATTTTTTTTCGTATGCTTGTTTCTTACTCATAATGATTGTCCTTTTTAATGACGTGGTTAAAACAGCTTTAACGACTGAAGTTTTTGCTTAATTTAAATACTTGGCTTCAGAATATTGGATTTTTATCCTGAAAATATACGTTAACATGCATGGCAACATAATGCTCATTTATGCCTCATTTGCCCTTGTATGATGCCACAGGGCGATCAAACATTATTTAATGGATCTACTTGTCATCCTTGAACGTAAAAACTAACTCTTTCGAATTATCTCAAAGCAGTAATATGATCATTTTCTACGATGGCAATTGCCCACTATGCAGCATCGAAATGCAGCAACTAAAACATGCTGATATTCATCAAAAAATCATCCTTGAAGATCTTAATGCGCTTGATTTTAGTCTTCGATACCCAAGTATTGATGTCAATCAGGCAATGATGTACTTACAAGCACAAACACTATCGGGTGAAATGATTTACGGCCTTGATGTGACTTGTCAGGCGTGGGAGATTGTTGGAAAACATCGCTGGTTAAAACTTATCCGCTTACCCATCATTCGCTTATTTGCCGACCTTGGATATCGCTTTTTTGCAAAGTATAGGCATTCTATTAGTAAATTTTTAATGCCCAATTCAAGCTGTTCTAACGGTCAGTGTCATAGGAAACTAAAATCTGACAAACGATAAACACAAACGTGTTGCATGTTGCCAACAGCGCACACTCAGAAATATTGATATCTAAAAAGTTAATCAGCCCATTAAGATTGATAGGGTCACACTATTTTACTGTTAAGGACTTCAAATGCATTTTACCCAAGAGCGCATAGACGCGCTTGATAAACACACCCGTACCCATTTGATTAATTCACTCTCTGGTTTTAAAAGCGCTAATTTAATTGGCACTCAAGACTCACAAGGCTTGACTAACTTGTCTATTGTCAGCTCGGTGATACACCTAGGCGCAAATCCGCCGCTGGTGGGTATGATAGTGCGCCCACATACAGTACCTCGTCATACATTTGAAAATATTTTACAAACGGGTTGCTATACAATTAACCAAGTTAATCAATCAATTTATAAGCAGGCTCATCAAACATCAGCCCGTTATGATAAAGACGAGTCGGAGTTTGCGCTAACGGGACTAACACCTGAATACTTAAATAATTTTACCGCGCCATTTGTAAAAGAAAGTCGTTTAAAATATTCGGTAAAATTTATTGAGCATCAACATTTAGCCGTTAATGGTACTGAGCTGGTGATTGGTGAAATTATCGATGTGTATGTTGATGAAGCTGCACTTCAAAGTGATGGCTTTTTAGACTTGCAAGCAATAGACACAGTGGCGATTACAGGATTAGATAGTTACCACACTAGCAATAAACTTATGCGTTTACCCTATGCTAAAAAGTGATTCAGCTATGTATTCCGCCAAAGTAAAATAGACTTTAGTCAGCAATAAACAATATGCTAATCAAACCGTAAATCATAGATTAAAAGCAATGTAAGCAGCATATTGGCTAACATGCTGCTTACATTATTCAATCATTGCATGGCATAAAAAATCCCATTCAAATCGGTAACGATTTAAATGGGATCCATTAAATAAACCGGTACATTTTTACTGAGCTAAAAATTGTTGGTTAACCGCTTCCGCCATTAATTTAGGTGGGATCAAGCCTTGGCTCAACACAAAATTATTAAACGCTAAACGATCGAACTTGTCGCCTAGGGCTATTTCAACTCCGGCGCGGATCTCCAATAATCGTGATAAGCCATAAAAATAACTGCCAGCCTGGCCAGGCATTCTCATAGTGTATCGATCAACTTCTTGTTTTACAGCCGCTTCTGAAAACACCACATCGTTGCGTAACAATGAATATGCGTTTTCTTTTGTTGTCAGACCTAGGTTCAACATCGGGTCTAACATCGCGCGAGCATTACGCAATAACCTATGTTGCAGGGCAATAAGCTGTGCTTCAATAGGCAGATACGGCAACATTTCCGCTTCGGCATACAATGCCCAACCTTCTACGTTAACGCTGTTAAAAGCATAATATACTCGTGCCAGTGAAACGCCCTGCTCCAACATGACCGCAAATTGTAATTCATGCCCAGGTCTGCCTTCATGGGCACTTAATGTATAAGCAACCGCATTAAAATTAAAGTCATCGTAGGCAGCATCACCCGTTAATGCAGGGTTACCGGTTGTCAGAACAAATTGGCCTTGCTCACCAGTATTGCCAATAAACGGTGGCGGCAACATATGAGGCGCAGGACTACCTGCCGCTTCGGCATCACTTGCAAGTCGCATGATCATATCGCGTTTAGGTAAATCAACCACATGATGTTTACTGATCAAGGCCTCAAGTTTTTTATTGGTTTCACGATAATAATTTTCAATTTTATCCTTGGTTAATGATTCTTTTTTAAGTGCTTTAATCACATCGCGATAATCACTTGATGGCATATTAAATTTTTGTGCTACCAAGGGCGCTAATGCCTGCATATTCGCTTTGGTTATCATGTAACTTGCTTTAGCGCGTTCAATTAACAACTCAGGGTCGATATCGATGCCAACGGTTTTGAGTTTTAAGGCATAAATTTCTTCGGGTAATCTAAAGTCATCACGAGTGTTTGGGATAACCGTTTTTTCAGCCCATTGGCGATAATCTTCAATTTGCTGCTTTAATAGCAACATATTCTCATCGGCTTTTATGAATTCATTTTGTTCAAATAACTGCTGTAAACCTTGTAATAAAGTGTCAGTTCTCGCTAGGGCTTGGTTAACTTCTTCTTTTGTCGGCCCAATTAACTTTTTGTTGGCTAACGCCGCTTCAAATAAGGTTTTGGCTTGCTCCGTTAAGGCTGCTTGCCCTGTTTTACCGACATAACACGCAAGACGGGTATTAGCCGCTTGTTTGCGAGTATCTGACATTTGTTCATCTAATAATGCCGACACACCTCTGAATATAATCAGGGGGACATCAACCCAAGGCAGCATGTATTTATCGTCTAAATTACCCGCGGCAATGGTCTGATCAATATTGTCGATAATAATGTTAAGGTCTTGACGAACTGGCAATGATTTTTCAGTTTTCACCGCTTGTAGCAAGGTTTTCTTACTGGTTTCAAGCGTCTCAATATACTTATCTTGCTGTGCCTTAGTGATATTACTACACAGACTATCGGCTTCAGTAATCCCTATTGAACTGGCCATTTCTGGCTGAAATTGACTGGTTATCTGTATTTGTTTGTTTGTGTATTGATTACTGACATCAACCCAAGAGTTGGCTGATGACGTCAATGGAAATAAAGCGAGCAGTGGAATCACTGAAGTAAATATTTTACCTGACATCTGTTTAATCCCTTGTTATTTTTATTCTGAAGTTAACCATTATAGCCGAATTAAACCACGACGCGACATGCCATCAGTTAAGTTATCACCTTAAGCAGTATTAGATTATAAGCGTTAATTATCAATATATTACTTTGTATTTATGGTATCAATATCCTCGGTATTATTGTCTGGTTACAAATAAAAACACCGCAACCTATAAGGTTGCGGTGTTTAAGCAGAACGTTATCAGCGTTTACCGTTTACTTAAAAAGCAAAATCATCGCTGCTCAGTGCCATCATTGAGTCAACGCCATTTTGAATACATGCTGCATGGCCTTTTGCTCTTGGTAACATACGTTGCATATAAAACTGAGCAGTTTTTATTTTTGCTTCATAGAACGCTGTTTCACTTGTATCAGTAGCCAGTTTATCTTGAGCGACTTTTGCCATTTTTGCCCAGAAAAACGCTAAAGTTACATAGCCGGCATACATGAGGTAATCAACTGAAGCACCACCAATTTCATCAGGATTTTTCATCGCTTTAGCACCGATCAATACAGTAAGTTCATGCCACTCTTTTGCATAAATCATAATGGGTTTAATAAACTCTGCCATCGCAGGGTTGTCCATGTTCTGTTGGCAGAATGCGGTCACATCTTGAGAAAAAGGTTTTAACACTTCGCCTTGGCTGCCAATAATTTTACGTGCCAGTAAATCTAAGGCTTGAATACCGGTTGTGCCTTCATATATACAACTGATTTTGGTATCACGCATTAACTGTTCCATGCCCCACTCTTTGATAAAGCCATGGCCACCGAACACCTGAACGCCAAGGCTGGTACATTCAAAACCAAGTTCAGTGAGAAAGGCTTTTGCAATTGGGGTTAATAATGCCAATTTGGTCTCAGCATCCGCTTTAATTGCCTCATCTTTCTCAGCATGGCCGATATCCACTAACTGAGCCAAATATGAAATTAATGCACGGCCACCTTCAGCAATAGACTTTTGAGTTAACAACATTCTACGTACATCTGGATGAACAATAATCGGATCCGCAGGGCCATTAGGGTTTTTAACCCCGCTAATAGAACGCATCTGTAATCGATCTTTGGCGTAAGCTAGCGCACCTTGGAAAGAAGCCTCTGCTGCGGCAACACCTTCACTCGCTACACCGATACGGGCTGCATTCATGAAGGTAAACATGCATTTGAGGCCGCGATTAGGTTCGCCAATTAAATGGCCTGTAGCGCCATCAAAGTTAATCACACAAGTCGCGTTACCATTAATACCCATTTTGTGCTCTATTGAGCCACAATTCACCCCATTTCTATCTGAAATGGTGCCGTCAATATTGACATTAAATTTAGGCACAATGAATAAAGATATGCCTTTATTGCCTTCTGGGGCGCCAGGAATACGAGCAATAACAATATGCACTATGTTGTCTGACAGATCGTGTTCACCCGCCGAAATAAAGATTTTAGTGCCCGTTAACGAATAGCTGCCGTCATCTTGACGTTCAGCCTTGGTGCGCAGCATACCTAAATCTGTGCCACAGTGCGGCTCAGTTAAGCACATGGTGCCAGTCCACTTACCTTCAACAAGTTTGGGCATAAACTGTTGCTTTTGTGATTCAGTGCCGTGGGCTTCAATGGTGGCTAATGCACCATGACTGAGTCCTGGGTACATGGCAAAACTATGATTCGCACTGGAAAATAGCTCAGCG
The DNA here is from genome assembly GCF_021560015.1 of Shewanella vesiculosa. Taxonomy (NCBI): domain Bacteria; kingdom Pseudomonadati; phylum Pseudomonadota; class Gammaproteobacteria; order Alteromonadales; family Shewanellaceae; genus Shewanella; species Shewanella vesiculosa. The sequence goes on from NZ_CP073588.1 coordinate 1,183,428, forward strand.
ATACTAATATTTAGCGAATGTGGTAAACCTTGACCACCAAATTCTTCAGACTGAGATAATGTTGGCCAACCGCCTTCTACATACTGGGCATACGCCTCTTTAAAGCCATCAGGTGTGGTTACCGCGCCGTCTTTCCATGTACAACCCTGCTGATCGCCAATTTGATTTAATGGCGCAACAACCTCTTCTGTTAGTTTTGCAGCTTCATTGATAATGGCATCAACCATATCAATAGTGGCATCTTGATAGCCTAAATGCTCATAGTGGCCTTCACAGCCGAGCAATTCTTGCATCACAAACTTAACATCACGAATGGGGGCTTTGTATTCAGGCATTGTTGCTCTCCAACTATTATCTATAAGTGTTAGGGGCTGTTAATCTTTTGTGGCTAAATTTTATTTAACACAGACGGCTAATGGTTTATTTAAGCATGTAGAACAAATGTTAGACAGAAAGTCTCTAAATAAGTAATACCTTATGAAAACCTGATTTATATAAAAATAAACCCTATCGATTAGCCACTACCAGATACCGGTGTGAAGAGTCGCTTATCTAGATAGATGAAGGCATCTAACAAGCTCCGCCTTAACTATCATTGCCGGTAACGTCTGCAAAATTTATCTCAAAAAACAACAACCTCTGCGATTAAGTGATTATTTAAATGATTTTCCATATAAATAACCCGTCATATTACTGATGCTAAAGTAACAAGATGTATTATCCAAATGCATATTAATTATAGCTACACATTCACCTTACTAATAGTACCTCTAGCTTAACAAGCCAATGGCACAATATTGAGCATTAATCTTGATCACTTGCCCGATAGTTTACTTATCTACTGTGCCTTTGTGGCGCGACTTGCGCATATATAGCAGCTTTATTAGCCTATAACAGTGCACTATTCATTATGCGAATAGTTCATCATTAAAATAATCGATTGGTTTAATTTTAATACAGCATCTAGCATCGTTTGGAGCTAAATTAGCATAGTCGCAGGGTTTTATTTGAGCAAAGAGTGGGCAAGACTGGGATCAATCTTAATGTTCTTCCCTGTGGTTATTGACTCATACTGTTCTACGAAAATGATCGTTGAGATTATCAATAACAATGATTAATCGTGGAGCAATACCATTTTCCCTCAATGAATCAACAAGCTTGTGCCTGGATTAAAATATACATTTTAAAACAATTCAAAATCCAACTAATAAGAGTATCAAACATGTCTATAGAATCGATATTACAACAGCGAACTTCAGTAAGAGCCTTTGTTGACCAACCTGTGGCAGATGACACATTACAGAAAATTTTCGCCAGTGCGCAACTTTCCCCGTCCAATTGTAATGTGCAACCATGGCAAGCTTGTGTGGTATCTGGGGCAACTAAAGATAAACTGAAACAACGATTGATAGAAACTTTGATGAGCGGCGCATCACCAAACCCTGATTTCAATTGGTTACCGCAATATCAAGGCATTCATCGTGAGCGTCAATTTGGTTCAGCTAATGCGTTATACAGCGCAATTGGGGTCGCACGCGAAGACAAAAAAGCCCGTCAAATGGCCATGTTACGTAATTGGCAATTTTTTGATGCGCCACATGCGGTGTTTTTTACCATGGATAAATACTTAGACATTATGGGGGCTGTCGACTTAGGTATTTATGCACAAACGTTATCGCTTGTGATGGCAGAACATGGCGTATCAAATTGCATGCAAGGCGCGCTAGGACAATTTCCTGATCCTGTTAGAGAAATACTTAACCTGCCAGATGAACGCGGAATTTTGTTTGGCATGTCTTTTGGTTATGCCGATGATAGCGCTGCGGTAAATAACACCAGAACAGACCGTGAGTTGCTTGAGAATTCAGTTACATTCTTCCAATAAAGCATCATCTGTACCGTTTAACTAGGCCTCAATAGGCTTTAATTTGTGCCGAGATTGAATATGAAGCTAATGCATCAGTATATTGCAGTGGATAAGGTCAATATACATTATGTTGAAACTGGCCACATGTCAGAAACAAAACCCTTATCGACCATGGTATTTTTACATGGTTTTCCTGAATATTGGGGCTCATGGCAAAAACAGTTAGACTATTTTTCAACTCACTATCATGTTATTGCGCCTGACTTACCCGGATATAACCTAAGTGATAAACCCAGTGATTTGGACTTTTATACTGTCCCCCATTTAATCGCGTTTATCGCTCAGTTTATTGCCGCCATAAGCCCTACAGAGCCTGTCATTTTGGTTGCTCATGATTGGGGCGGCGCTATAGCCTGGCCATTAGCCGCTTTTTATCCTCACTTAATAAGCAAACTGATTATTCTTAATGCCGCTCATCCGAGTACCTTTACCCGAGAGATGATCAATAACCCTATTCAACGACAAAAGAGTGCTTATATTCATCAGTTGATTAGTCCATCAGCTGAAACACTATTAATCGAGGATGATTATCGCTATTTAATTGAAAAAATAATGGTTAGCTCACAAGAGGCAATTTTTACTGAACAGGTACTCGCACGTTACAAAAAAGTGTGGGGCCAATACGGAGCCATTAATGGCATGCTGCAATACTATCGAGCTATGCCACAATTAGCACCTAACGACACAGATGATGGCATTGAAAAAGCATTAGCTGATGAGACGTCAATCAACACAGGGCAAATCAAAAAGACGGCTGACATAAGGATCCCCAATATTCGTATTAATCAGCCAACGTTAGTGCTTTGGGGTGAACAAGATTTAGCATTCGTTAACGAAACCCTCAATGACATTGATCGCTATGTTGCAGATTGCACAATTAAACGTTTTGCAAATACCAGTCACTGGCTGCAACATGAAAGACCCGCTGAAGTGAATCGCGCCATTCATGCATTCGTCAATCAACCAAGTTTACCTATGAATCACTTGCATGAGTCACTTACATGACTAAAGACTCAAAATAGTGAGTATTAAGCCATCGTTATTATTCATTATGGATAACGAATGAGTCACATGCCGTAATCTAGCTAATGCTGCGGGCAAAGTAGAAAATATCATTTATGCCAACGCCTTAGGCAGTAACCATGCTATTTACTGGCAGGTTTTTAGTTGCTATGTTGGGCATAACATATTGATAGCAAGGCTAGGTATAAACAAACAACAATTAAAGGCCTTAGGGGCAAATATACCGATTACCCCTTGCCTAGCCCATTAAACTAACATATTGTTTAATAAACAATTAGCAACCATATTTCAGGTGTAAAATGCAATTAATTAACGTCACAATTGAAGACAATGTCCATATCATCAGTTTGAACAATGGCAAGGTAAATGCAATCTCACCAGAGGAGGTGATAGCACAGATTCATGCCGCCCTAGACGATGCTGAACAGCAAGCTGCTGTGGTGGTGATAACTGGCCAAGCAGGAATATTCTCAGGCGGCTATGACTTAAAAACAATGAAGCAAAGTTCAGATTCTGCCATTGCCCTTGTGACTGCGGGCTCCGGCTTGGCATACAGAATGTTGGCATTCCCTACTCCGATCATCGGCGTGTGTACTGGTCATGCAATCGCTAAAGGGGCATTTTTATTACTCAGTTGCGATTATCGAATTGGTTGTACCGGTGACTTTAAAATTGGCTTAAACGAAGTCGCTATTGGCATGACAATGCACCAAGCTGGGATTGAAATTGCCCGAAATCGCATTCCACAAAACTACCTCAGCCGTGCAGTGATCAATGCTGAGCTGTTTGCTCCTGAATCTGCTGTGCTTGCAGGATTTCTTGACCAAGTGGTGCAAGCAGACGTTCTCATGAGCACAGCAATGAGCGTTGCTAAACACATGCAGACGCTCAATATGAAAGCTCATCATGGTACTAAACTAAAAGAGCGCCAAACAATACTCGCGTCGCTAAGTGATGCAATTGAGCTGGATAAACAAATCACATTGAATCTATAAGGAAATAGTCATGACTTCTGAGCAAGAGTACAACACGCTAACCGTCAATATTAGCCATAAAGTGGCCCATATCGTCCTAAACAGACCTGACTCGTTGAATTCAATGAACGTCGATTTTTGGCATGAGTTCCCAAGGGTTATTGATGATATTAATAATAAATCAGCAGCTCGGGCGATTGTTATTTCATCAACAGGTAAACACTTTAGTGCTGGTATGGATTTGGCCGTATTCAGTGCCAATGGCCCAAACGACAATATCGAGTTAGGCCGAAAACACGACCAACTACGTCGATTAGTGCTAAAGCTACAAGACTGTTTTAGTGTGTTAGAAACGGCTCGGATGCCAGTATTAGTGGCGATTCAAGGCGGCTGTATTGGCGGCGCGGTTGATATGGTTACCGCCGCCGATTGCCGCTACTGCACACAAGATGCGTTTTTCAGTATTGAAGAAACTAAACTCGGCATGACTGCTGATGTTGGTACGTTACAGCGTTTGCCTAAGTTGATTTCAATCGGTCTAGTGAAAGAGCTTGCTTATACGGGTCGCAGAATGCCAGCAGAAGAAGCTAAACAAGCCGGTTTGGTCAATCAAGTGTATGACGACCAACAAACTATGATCACCGCAGTATTAGCCATAGCAGCCGAGATCGCCGCCCGCTCGCCTTTAGCGGTAACAGGTTGTAAAGAGATGATTAATTATGCCCGCGATCATAGTGTTCAAGACAGCTTACAATATATGTCGGTCTGGCAAAGCGGCATGTTCCAACCACAAAACGATATGATGGAAATATTCACAGCTAAAGCGCAAAATCGTGAGCCAGAGTTTGCCGAGCTAACGCCCATTGATCCGATAAAAATATTCTAAATATTGGGAACACTGTGCTATTTGCGCTTAAATAAAATATAGAATGAATTTATTTGAATCAAAATACACCGCAAATAGCCCAAAAATCCATCAGAGATATTATGACAAAACCACTGATAAACCTAGTTCATGCTAATGGCTTTCCAGCGGGAAGCTATAAAACATTATTAGCAGAATTTACTCGCGATTATCGCACCGTAGCCCATGATCAGTTTGGGCACAACATCCTCTATCCGATACACAGCAACTGGCAACATCTAGTCACAGAACTAGTTGAATTTATTAGAAAGCAGGATGAAAAAGTCATTTGTGTCGGCCATTCTTTTGGCGGAGTCATTTCTTTTATCGCAGCTTGCCAGCATCCGGAATTGTTTCGCGGTTTAGTGATGTTAGATCCACCGGTGGTGACTGGCGCATTGTCACATTTACTGAGTTTTATCAAACGTACACCGTATATTGATAGGCTATCTCCTGCTGGTAAAGCCAAAACTCGCCAAAATCACTGGCCAGAAAAAACAAACTTGGTTGATTATTTTTCACATAAGTCATTATTCAAAAACTTCGACTCTCGTTGCTTGCAAGACTATGTGCATTCTGGCGCAGTTTCACGTAACAAGCGTTTAGAATTAACCTTCTCACCGGCTGTCGAAGCGGATATCTTTAGGCACTTACCGACTAACTTAGTGACATATAAAAACAAACTCAAGGTGCCCGCAAAACTGATTTATGGTGAAAAGACTACCATCTTCCCGATTAAACATTTTGTTCGGTTTGCCAAACTTAACGACATCGAATTAATGACGCTACCTAACGGCGGCCACATGTTCCCGCTAGAGCAGCCAGAAAATACCGCTGCGATGATCAAAAATATTATTAAAGATTGGTAAGCGTAGGCTATTGATAATGTTAGTCTACTGATAATTATAGAGTATTGATAACAGTCGATTATTGATAACATGGTTGATAAAAATCAATGTCGATAATCTTGTGATTGAACCTCATGGTGATTGTCGTAAAAACATTGATAAAAGTACTAAGATTACCTTGTTGATTAACAATGCTATTGCATAAAGGGACCCTCAATATGACTAAGCCAATTACCTTGTTAACTGCTTTCACTTTGGGGATGAGTCTCTCTTGCCCATCAATAGCATTACCTTTAGATAGAATTCAATTACCCCAAGGCTTTAGCATCGATATCTATGCTGAAAATATTGAAAATGCTCGTCAAATGGCACTTGGGGATAACGGCACTGTATTTGTTGGCAGCCGTAAAGCGGGTAATGTCTACGCACTTATTGACACTAATCATGATTTTAAAGCGGACAAAAAAATCATAGTTGCGACCGATTTATTTATGCCCTCAGGGATAGCGTTTCATCAAGGCAGTTTATATGTCGCAGAAGTAGATAAAATCTGGCGTTACCCTGATATTGAAAAGTCATTACCCACCATCCCTAAAGCAGAATTAGTGTTTGATAAACTGCCGAATAAATCACACCATGGTTGGAAATTTATCGCCTTTGGCCCAGACGGTAAATTGTACGTTCCTGTAGGTGCGCCATGCAATGTGTGCGAAAGTGAATTGCCTTTTGCCAGTATTCTAAAATTGGACCCAGACTCTCAACTAACAGATAACCAACTAACAGGTAGTCAACAAACACAGACTCAGAAAGCAGGCTCTACACCACAAGACTCTATGCAAACCACCATAGTCGCTCAAGGCGTACGTAACAGTGTTGGCTTTGATTTTCACCCTGTCACTGGCGAATTATGGTTTACCGATAATGGCCGTGACATGATGGGCGATGACCTACCCGATGATGAGCTAAACCGCGTCAGCCAAACCGGCCAACACTTTGGTTTTCCTTATGTTCACAATAACAATATCGCGGATCCCGAATTTACCAATCCAGAGATTGCCAAACTGAATACACCGCCAGCATTAACCCTTGGCGCTCATGTCGCAGCCTTAGGAATGGAGTTTTATCAGGGCCAGCAATTTCCTGCTGAATATAAAAATACCATCTTAATCGCGCAACACGGGTCGTGGAATCGCAGCAATAAAGTCGGCTATCGCATCATGAAAGTGGTGCGAAATGGTAATACGGTGAGCGACTATTCGCCTTTTGCTACAGGCTGGCTCAATGGTGAACAAAGCTGGGGACGCCCAGTAGATGTGATGACTCTGGCAGATGGCTCGATCTTGGTATCAGATGACTTTGCCAATGCCGTGTATCGAATTAGTTATTCCAAGTAGTAAAAGCTATGCGTTATGCTTCAACTGTACGACTGGAATACAGTTTGATCACTATCAAACTCCCTCTTGGATATTTATAAGCGAAGGCATCTACTCATTTATGGACAGATGATTGCTTACAGCCTTCTCGTCGTCCCGGTAATGCTTTTTAGCAGGGACCAGGTGTTTGTCTTATACTTTGTATTTTATAATTATGGCCGCAGGCCATATATCCGACTCATAGTAGGCAGAAACGCATGTCATACATCTATTTCATTAAATAGCTGCAGATTTAATGCCACCAACTATCTGCTCCACCACTAAATTTGCCCATGCATTATAAATCGGTGCTCCTGGGTGAAACCCATCTGTTGCCATGACTTTGCGCATAAATTCAAGCATGGTGATATCGGGTTGTGGGTTGTCTAACGGCAGTTTAATTAATCTAAAGGCTGTAGTGGGATCGATATGTTGATTTATAGGCAGAGCGCCTTGCTGATCAAGTTTAATTAATAATTGCTGTAATTTACGATTAAATTGATTGGCGCGCTGGCCTAAGCTCCACCGAAGTGGATTAGGCAAAACAGGAAATAACCCCAGTGGTGGTAACGCCGTCACTAGTATCAGTTTGGGTTTGTACCGCTGAGTAATGAGCTCTAACAACTGTTTTTGTTGCTGCAGCCACTTATCGCAACTGATTGATGAAGTAATGTCGTTGACACCCAGTGATGTAACAATAACATCATAGTGCTTTTGGCTGAGGATTGGATGGGCTGTATCAATGCGTTCATTTAAGGCTTGTAACGTGGTGGCTGTCGTCGACCCTGTCTTAGCAAACAATGCATAACTAAATTCGAGTTGAGGGCTTAATAGCTCAATAATCTGTCCCAATAAAGCGTGTTGTTGATTGGTCACTCCAACGCCTGCAGCAGCTGAGTCACCTAAAATAAGCAAGCTTAACGCAGGATTCGATCCAGTTTGTCCAACTCGTTCACCCTCGGGTTCAGGCAACCTTGGCGTAGTACGGCGAACCTTAAGTCCCTGAAACACTAATACTGGGGCCAGCATGATAGAAATGCCTTGATGTAACATTACGCCTCCCTTTTACTCAACCAACGACAGATACCGCAGTAAACTAAACCATTCATTTTGCTAATGGAATACCGTAACTAGTTTGATTAAATTTTCGATAGCTGACCAACACCTAAATATTTAATGACAAAATGGTAAAAATCATCACATGGTTTATAGATTAACACTAAATAAAGGGTCTAGACGGAACATTACAAAGGCAAACAAACTCAGCTAAGGCCATGATTTACTCTATATCATTAATAGAACCTGCCTGTATGGCATATGACATCAATAGATAATTTCATTTTAAGGTTAGATCACGTAAACTACGCGCTGTTTTTTAAGTCTCTTTTTTAGGTAAATCATGATCCGTTTAAACCAAGTAAAATTGCCTCTCGACCATAATGAAGATGCACTCCAGGAAGTGGTGTTGCAAAGGCTCTCTATTTCAGCGGATCAGCTGGTTGACATCCATATATTTAAGCGTGGCTACGATGCACGCAAAAAGAACTTAATTTTCTTAATTTATACCTTGGATGTGACCTTAACCAATGTAGACGAAGCACAGTTATTAGCATCAGTTGCTGATGATCATAACATTCGTGTATCGCCTGATACCGATTATAAATATGTCGCTTGTGCACCTGAAGGGTTAACCGAACGTCCAATCGTGATTGGCATGGGACCTTGTGGTTTATTTGTTGGGCTGATGTTAGCGCAAATGGGCTTTAATCCTATTATTTTAGAACGCGGTAAATCAGTGCATGAACGCGCTAAAGATACCTTCCGCTTTTGGCGTACCAGCGAGCTCAATACCGAATCAAATGTGCAATTTGGTGAAGGTGGTGCTGGCACGTTTTCGGATGGTAAGTTATACAGCCAAGTGAAAGACCCAGGTTTTAAAGGCTTAAAAGTAAAACAAGAATTTGTTGCCGCCGGTGCACCTGCTGAAATCATTTATGTGAGTAAACCCCACATTGGTACCTTTAAATTGGTCACCATGGTAGAAAAAATGCGCCGTGAGATCATTCGCTTAGGCGGTGAAATTCGCTTTGAAACCCGCGTCGATAAAATCAATATTAGCGATCGCCAAGTTACTGGTGTCACCCTTAACAATGGCGAAGTACTGCATTCTAAGCATGTGATTGCGGCAGTAGGCCACAGCGCCCGTGATACCTTCCAAATGTTACATGACCAAGGCGTGTTTATGCAGGCGCAGTCATTTTCAATTGGGTTTCGTATTGAACACAAGCAAGAGATGATCGATAAAGATCGCTTTGGCATCAATGCCGGCAACCCTATTTTGGGCGCGGCTGATTATAAATTAGTCCATCATTGTAAAAGTGGCCGCAGTGTTTACAGTTTCTGTATGTGTCCAGGAGGTGTTGTGGTGGCGGCAACGTCTGAAGAACACGCAGTGGTAACCAATGGTATGAGTCAATACTCGCGCAGTGAGCGTAATGCCAACAGTGCCATTGTAGTAGGCATAGATCCTAGTGATTTTGATAACGATCCACTACAAGGTATTGCACTACAACGTAAACTAGAGCGTCATGCATATGTTATGGGCGGCAGTAATTATGATGCTCCGGCACAAATGGTTGGCGACTTTTTGGCAGCAGGATCAGGATTACCGTTCGAAAATGTCGAGCCGTCTTACAAACCTAATGTCAAAATGACTGATTTAAGTGATGCATTACCGCAATTTGCCATCGATGCCATCCGTGAAGCCATTCCTGCCTTTGGTAAAAAGATCCGTGGTTTTGACAGTAAAGATGCCATGTTAACGGGCGTTGAAACTCGCACCTCTTCACCAGTGCAAATTAAACGCGGCGCAGATTTCCAAAGTATCAATACCAAAGGCTTATACCCAGCGGGTGAAGGTGCGGGTTACGCTGGTGGGATTTTATCGGCGGGTATCGATGGCATTAGTATTGCCGAAGCCGTTGCTTTAGACATGATAAAAGCAATGAAGAACAGTTAAGCGAGTCTGTGCTTTAACTGTATATAGAGCCTATCGACTCATAGCATCATGTGATTCATATCCGTTAATAAAAACAGCAGCCTAATTGGCTGCTGTTTTTAATGTTAGCTAATGTCTTTAATTGCCCGCCCAATACCATCCACAGTGAGTGGGTACATTTTATTGCCAACAAGCTGCTGGATAATGGCAATAGAATGATGGATCTGCCAGTGATTTTCAGGTTGCGGGTTTAACCATGCGACCTTATTGAAATGGCCTAGCAATCGATTCATGTATTCAATACCTGGTTTTTCATTCCAGTGTTCAACACTGCCACCTTTAGCAATAATCTCATAAGGTCCCATGGTGGCATCGCCGACGAAAATCACTTTATAGTCAGATGAAAATGTTCTGATAATTTCTTCAAGATCGATGGTTTTATCAAAGCGGCGGTTGTTGTCTTGCCACAGTTGATCGTAAACACAGTTATGAAAATAGAAAAACTTTAAATGTTTAAATTCGCTGTGGGCCGCGGAGAACAGCTCTTCGCAAGTATGGATATAATCATCCATCGAGCCGCCAATATCGAAAAACATCAGCACTTTAACGGCATTATGGCGTTCTGGCTCCATATGCACATCTAACATGCCACCATTTTTAGCGGTTGAGCTAATCGTAGTATTGATGTCGAGCTTTTCACTGGCGCCGGTACGAGCAAACTTTCTTAGCTTTTTAAGGGCCAACTTGATATTACGGGTGCCTAATTCGCGCTCTTGGTCGAAATTTTTAAACTCGCGCTTGTCCCATACTTTCACGGCACTGTTATTACGATTTTTATCTTGGCCGACTCTGATCCCTTCGGGATGATAACCATAAGCCCCAAAGGGTGATGTACCACCTGTTCCGACCCATTTATTACCGCCAGCATGACGCTTTTTTTGTTCTTCCAAACGCTCTTTTAACGCCTTCATTAACGCTTCAAGGCCACCAAGTGATTTGAGTTGATCCTTTTCTTCTTGGCTAAGGTGTTTTTCGAATTCTTTTCTGAGCCAGTCTTCCGGCAAGATCTTATCGAAAATATCAATACTCTCTATGCCGTTAAAGTACTCAGCAAAAGCCTTGTCATATCTGTCGTAGTGTATTTCATCTTTAACCATGACGATTTTGGCAAGGTTATAAAAATCGTCTACGTTGGCAAAAATCAGCCCTTTTTTGAGCAAGGCAATAAGATCTAATAGCTCGCGTAAGCTACAAGGCACCTTGTGTTTTTTTAGGGTAAGAAAAAAATCAATAAACACTGTTAAATCACCTGTTTCTACGACTCATAAAGGCCAATTTTTCAATCAGTGAAACGTCTTGCTCATTTTTTAACAGCGCGCCAAACAAGGGAATAATATCTGATTTATTATCGAGCAAGATGTCTTGTGAGATGTCGTCGGAAATCAGTAGCTTGAGCCAATCAATTAATTCTGATGTTGAGGGTTTTTTCTTAATGCCATTGACCTCACGTAAATCAAAAAACACCTCTAGTGCTTGTGTTAATAAAGCTTGTTTAACATCAGGATGATGCACATCGATAATTTTTTCCATTTCAGCTTTAGTAGGAAACTTAATGTAATGGAAAAAACAGCGCCTTAAAAAAGCATCAGGTAACTCTTTTTCGTTATTTGAGGTGATGATAATGATGGGCCTTTGTTTGGCCTTAATCACTTGTTGAGTTTCATAGACATAAAACTCCATTTTATCGAGTTCTTGCAGTAAATCATTTGGAAACTCAATATCGGCTTTATCAATTTCATCAATCAACAATATCGGTCTTTGCTCTTCCTCAAACGCCTGCCACAACTTACCTTTTACGATATAGTTGCCAATATCATGCACGCGAACATCACCTAACTGACTGTCGCGTAAGCGCGATACAGCATCGTATTCGTAAAGCCCTTGTTGCGCTTTAGTGGTCGATTTAATGTGCCATTGGTACAGTTTGCAATTGAGTGATTTAGCTAACTCTTCGGCTAACTGGGTTTTACCGGTTCCAGGCTCGCCTTTGATTAATAATGGTTTCTCTAATGAAATGGCCGCATTTACCGCCATGGTGAGGTCGCTGGATGCAATATAATTCTGTGTACTTTTAAACATGCTCTACCTTTTCATTGATTTCGTTTGGCGCTAATAGCATTTACCAGCAGCAAAATATTAATTGATATCAGTTTTATCGATTGTAACAAAAGCCCGCTGGCTTAGTTAGGCCACTTTGTACTTAGCGCCCTTCTTTTAACACTAAAGTGATAGCAACTGGCGTACCATTAAATGCTGCATTCCCCGTGAGCATATCAACTCGACTGGCATCTGTTAAATCATTAATGCTCACGCCTGGCTGAGTGGCGGCAACCGACATCTTTGTGCCCTGCTGATTATGGCCCCAACCTTGGGGTATGGTCACCACACCCGCTTGAATATCATCAGTGAGAACCACTTCGATATCAATTTGGCCCACTGCAGAACTGACCGTCACTAGCTGGCCTTGTTCAATACCCAGCTGGTGCGCATCTTGTGAATTCATTTCTAAAGTACAAGGATTTTTACCTTTGATGAGCCGTGCTGAATTTTGGGTCCAGGTGTTATGGCTTTTAACCAGTCGACGCCCAATTAATTCAAATGGATAAGCCAGATCGCGCGAAACTGGTGTCATCACAGCTTGCAATCGGGGCAAATCATCACTAAATACTTGCGGAAACAGATCGATTTTGCCGTTAGCGGTTTTAATTCGTTCTGCTAAACACGGCATTAATGGGCCAATATCGATACCGTGAGGGTTATCGATTAACCTTTGTAAACTCATGCCTTGCTCGCCATAAGGGCCTTGTTTGAGTTCCATATCCAAAATGATTTCGGGAGTGATTTTTTGCATTGGATCATCTGCTGCAATATTTAGCATTCGCGCAGAAATTTCTTTGAGTATTTGCCAGTCGCTACGTTGATCGACTTGTTTTTCAAACAATGGCGCTGAGTATTTAACTGTGTTTCTAACCGAGAATGAGTTAAAGAAAATATCAAAGTGCGAATTCTCAACGCCCGTGGTGCCCGGCAGAATAATGTCGGCATATTTAGTGGTTTCATTGAGGTAAATATCGACCGAAACCATATAATCTAAACCTGCGAAGGCTTGGGCTAATTGATGACCACTGGGGGCCGACAATACCGGATTTCCAGCAACGGTTATCAAGCTTTTAATCTGCCCTTCTCCCGGTGTTTGTATTTCTTCAGCCAAAGAAGCAACCGGAAACTCACCATTAAAAAATGGTAACTTACGCACTCGGGTTTGATGCTGACCAAACGAACTTTTATGGCCGACTTGATGGTTACGCAGTAAATCAAAGGCCGGTTGTGGAAACATAGCACCACCGGCGCGATCAAAATTGCCTGTGATTATATTGAGTACATTGGTAAGCCATAAACATAAGCCACCAAATGTTTGCGTAGATGCTCCCATGCGGCTGTAACACACAGCGGAATCTGCCAACAACATATCATCGGCTAAGGTGCAAATGGTACTCGCATCAATGCCGACTATGCTTGCAACCACATCGGGTGAGTAGGTTTTGGCAAGTTTAGCAACATCATCAAGCCCCTCTACTAAGTGTTCTAAATGACCTAAATTAACCTTATTACGCTCAAACACACAATGGATCAAGGCGAGCAGTAATAAGGCATCTTTTTCTGGGCGAATAAACAAATGTTGGTCGGCAATTTTAGCGGTACGGGTTCTACGAGGGTCAACCACGACAATTTTGCCGCCACGCTGTTGAATAGCCTTCATACGGCCAATAACATTGGGCGCTGTCATCATACTGCCATTGGACACCACAGGATTAGCCCCTATGATCAACATAAAGTCAGTTCTATCAATGTCGGGGACCGGGATTAACATACCAGCGCCGAACATAAAGTTAGCCGCGACATGATGCGGCAATTGGTCAGCAGAGGCTGAACTAAAGCGATTTATTGTGCCAAGTGACTTCAAAAAAGGCTTGAGGAATAGCGCATTCCCCAGACTATGGGCATTAGGATTACCGAGATAAACGGCTAAGGAATTTTTCCCGTGTTGCTGTTGAATGCTTTTAAACTTAGCGACTATCTCGCTAAAAGCGTCATCCCAACTAATAGCTTGCCAACCAGAAGCGGTTCGTTTTATCGGCGTTTTTAAGCGATCTTTATCAGTATAGAAATCTTCTAAAGCAAGTGCTTTAGGGCAATTATAACCTTGGCTAAAGGGATCAAGTTGGTCACCTTTAATCGAGATGATTTGTTTATCTTGATGGACAATTTCCAAGCCACACATGGCTTCACAAATATTGCAATTTCTATAATGGGTATTCATTTCGCTCATATATATCGCCTGACTTGGATAGGTGAACACAAGGTTATTTAAAGATTAAAATAAATCTTCAAGCCATTTCTTGGCACTGCCAAGCACAACCATAGAGTTAAGTTTAAATAAGGCAAATGTATCGCCATCTTGCAGTTCTGGTTCACCGCAACGCGGGTCCGAACGCTGCAATGCACCTGTCATACTGTGATCTATCGGGATAGGCTCGCAACCATGACCTGATTCACAAACAAAATCCCACTTTTCAGCTGCAGGTAAATGGCAAGTAAAACAGTTACCGCCAAAACGGTTATTCACATCAGTGAATCCACGTTTAGTGATAGTTGAGCCTTGTTCATCGACTTCTAATTCAAAAAACTCCCAGTCACCGGTGGCAGGAAAAGTGCCCGCTTCGCGTTTAACCATCACTTCAGTGGGCACTAACTGCACCACAGAACCTTCAGGATAAACGGCACCTTCAGGATTATTAGCAACAGCTAAAGTACCTTGAGTATTACCAAGCAGGTTATCGACATAAAAATGGCGAACAGGTGTCATATCTCTGATGCAATTAAAGCTATTATCATCAATATTGCTGACTTGGTTTGCCGCGTTAATCGAAAACGCTGCAGCCGTTAACAGCACCGAACTAATGCTAATAACAATACGTTTATTGCGCTTGTTCATAGTCAATCCCTTTGACAGCATGGTGGTAATGGCTCCCGCCACCATGCATGTTGAGTGAAGGTGAATTAATTGAAGGATGATTTTATAATTTAACGATGAGCTTGCCTTTGTTTTGACCAGTGAAAAACAAGTTTAAGCCAGTGATGGCCGACTCAAGTCCGATTAATACATGGGCGCGATGTTTAATCTGCCCTTTCATGACATAAGGGGTTAATTTTTCGAGTAATGCCGGTACATCACCAAAATGATCTGGCATAGTAAAACCTTGGATAATGAGCCTTTTTTTTAATTACCTGCACCCAACTTGGGCCTAAATCAGGTACCGCTTTGGGATAATCAGCAATCATGCCACACACCACAATACGCCCATGTGGATTCATTTTGGCAAACACATGATGCTGGATAGGCCCACCAGTGTTTTCAAAATACACATCAACACCATCAGGGGTTAACTCAGCCAGTTTGGCTGCTAAATCATCGGTCTTGTAATTAATCGCACCATCGAAACCTAGCTCGTTAATTATCCAATCCGCTTTTTCATCACTGCCGACTACGCCAATGACTCTTAAGCCATCAGCTTTAGCCAGTTGACCCACAATCGAGCCTACAGAGCCCGCAGCACCAGAGACTACAATGGTTTCACCTTTTTGTGGCTTTCCTACGTTGAACAGTCCTTGTGTCGCCGTTAATCCAGGCAAAGCAAATACCGATAAAATAGCTTCATCGGGTAATGGCGCCGTCACTTTATGCAAACCGGCACCATTACTTAGGAAATATTCCTGCCAACCCATCATCCCCATCACTCGGTCGCCAACCGTAAAGTCAGGGTGGTGACTTTCGACAACTTCACCTATGCCAGAGCTGCGCATAACCTCGCCCAAGGTGACAGGAGGAATATAACTTTCGGTATCTGGGCTCATCCAACCAAACATGGCCGGATCAAGTGACATATGATGTTGCTTAACTAAAAACTGCCCTTGTGCCACTGCCGGCATTGGCTTTTCGACAACTTCAAATAATTCTGGGCCAATTGGGCCACCTTGAGGACGGGCGACTAAGTTAATGGCGGTATAGGTACTCATATTTGATTCCCTTTATATGTGAGTGAATATCAATAATCGATCTCTAAAAATGATAGCAAATGATGGATTAACCTTGTCACCTGATGAGTTGCTTGATGCTTTTTATACTGTTGATATTTTGCGTTTGATAAAAGTGTTTAAAGTGCTGGGCAAGTTTTTCACTTTCAACAAAAACCTGTCGCCAGTATTGGATCCGTTGAGCAGGTTTCATTTCAACAAAATCTTTGCGATCAGGGATTTTATGATAAGGCAACGAATCAATAAATTCTGCTGATGGACACAATAATACTGTGTTGTCGTAATGTTCTAGCCTGACTTTTCGAGATAAGTTTTTGTCAAACCAGCCCGCCTTTAAGCTGGAACTGAAATGAGGATAAAGAGTTAGCCCCTCATTTTTAATTTGAAAATCAAAATGATAATCAATGATGCCGCCATCACGATACATGCCAGGAGGACAATCTGCAATGTTGTTTATCCCTTGCATCACCAGCGGAATTGAGCCAGATGCCAACAATGCCGTTTTGATATTGTGTAGGCTTAATGGCACTGACGTGGTGGGGATATGGTCAGGATCAAAAATGGTTAAATCACTTTGATGATGCTGAAAAATGTACCGCTCGTACTGGCTTTTGAGTAATGGCCGACTTAACGCGTTTCTCAGAAAGCTATTGAGTAACCCGGCACCTTGTTTTAGTTTGTTTTCAGACGCCACCAATCCATGACATTTAGCCACAATAAAATGGGCTTTAAAAACACTATTATTAATGATCTCACTTGCGCCCGTATCGCCAAATAACTCATCAAGTAACGTTATCGCTTTAGCAGTTATTTCGTCAGCTTGTGGCTTAGTGTCATTTGAATACACGGTTTCACTGTAATGTTTAGCTAATCGCTCTATTGCTGCGACGGGATCTCTTTGCGCAAAACATGCGGCGCGAAATGCTCCTGCACTTGAGCCAATGACATTTAACGGCTGTTGTCTGCCATTAAAAAATTCACCAAAGATATACTTGTCTAATCCCAGTAAAGTAAACCATTTCGGCCCACCACTTGCACCAAGAAAAGAGCTAAATAACTCTGGAGAAAATCCATCTTGATGGATTGTTGTTAAAGCCGTTTCACCGGCATAAATTTCTAACATAACATTCTTATGGTTAACCTGTCGGCAATCAATACCGACAGTGATTTTAGTGACTAATACACAGTGATCAATTATTGCTGCATATCACTTCGCACTAATGCTGGATTGAAAAGACTTAGCGCTTGATGAAGGCTATAAGCTTAACGCTATAGCCACGAGTGATCCGTTTCGACCAAGCTTATGCCATGTTACGAAGGTCTTTACGTAACACTTTACCGACGTTACTTTTCGGTAATTCATTCATAAATTCAATCACCTTAGGGCGCTTATAGTTGGTCAGCATTTTATTACAATGATCAAACACATCTTGCTCGGTAAGGTTAGGATCTTTACGCACTATGTACACTTTGACTCGCTCGCCGGTAATATCACATGAGGTCCCTACCGCAGCGGCTTCAAGTATTCCTTCATGCATCACGAGTACTTCTTCAATCTCATTTGGAAACACATTGAAGCCAGACACATTGATCATGTCTTTTTTACGATCAACAATTTTAAAGAAACCATTTTCATCCATGGTGGCAATATCACCTGTGGCTAACCAGCCATCAATGAGCACCTCATCCGTTGCTTTTTGGCGATTGTAGTAACCTTTCATCACTTGAGGGCCTTTAACCCACATTTCCCCTGGCTCACCTAATGCCACTTCTTCACCATCAGCCCCAACAAGGCGAATATCAGTTGATGAAGCCGGTAAACCAATCGATCCATTGTAACTTTGTTGATTGTAAGGGCTCATAGTCACTAAAGGCGCACATTCAGTTAACCCGTAGCCTTCTAAAAGACGACTTTTAGTGACTTTTTCCCAATGTTCAGCTACAGGACGCTGCACTGACATGCCGCCGCCAAAGCCCATTTTTAAAGCGCTGAAATCAAGCTTGTCAAAGCCAGGAGTATGTAACAATCCGTTAAATAGCGTGTTGACGCCAGTAATAATGGTAAAGCGATATTTAGCCAACTCTTTAACAAATCCTGCCATGTCACGTGGATTGGTAATTAATAGATTGATGCCACCAAATGGCAAAAAGGCTAAGCAATTAGAGGTCAGCGCATAAATATGATAAAGCGGTAATGCGGTGACAATGATCTCTTTACCCACTTCAAAGATATTTTTAGTCACAGCATTAGA
Organism: Shewanella vesiculosa; assembly: GCF_021560015.1. Taxonomy (NCBI): domain Bacteria; kingdom Pseudomonadati; phylum Pseudomonadota; class Gammaproteobacteria; order Alteromonadales; family Shewanellaceae; genus Shewanella; species Shewanella vesiculosa. The sequence goes on from NZ_CP073588.1 coordinate 1,201,922, forward strand.
CTGTTCAAGATTAGCAACCATGTTGCGATGAGTCAGCATTGCCCCTTTTGATGGACCTGTAGTACCACCTGTATATTGTAAAAAGGCCAAATCTGAACCGACAACGGAAACGGCGACAAAATTCAGTTTGCTGCCTTTAGACATAGCATCATTAAATTTAACCGCATTGGGCAAATCAAACGCAGGGATAAGTTTTTTAACATGCTTAATGGCGCCGTTAACTAATGCACCTTTTATGAGCCCTAATCGGTCACCGACACCTGTGGTGATCACGTGCTTAATATCAGTTTTATTGATCACGGCTTGCAATACATGAGCAAAATTTTCGAGGATAAGGATCCCTTTGGCACCAGAGTCTTTTAATTGATGTTCTAATTCGCGGGCGGTATACAATGGATTAACGTTTACAATGGTCAGTCCGGCAATCAGCGCACCAAATAGCGCGATAGGATATTGCAGTGTATTGGGGATCATGATGGCAAATTTGTCGCCTTTGACTAACCGCAAATCTTGCTGTAAGTAGGCAGCAAAATCAGTCGCTTGCTGAGCCAGTTGCTGATAAGTAATACTGACATCCATATTAATAAATGCAGTATTATCGGCGTATAACTTGGTATATTTTAAAAATAAATCTGCCAAAGAATTATATTTATCAGGATCGATTTCAAACTCAACCCCGGGCGGATAACTCTTTTCAAGCCAAATTTTTTCCATAATATTGTCCCCAAAATGTAATGTTATTAGCAGCTGCAAAGTCCATCTCAAATACGCAACAGAACCTAATACCCGAGCCGCTATCTTTGTTTATTATTATTTTGCATCATGTCATCAGCGTCATTAAACTGAGCACTAACCTTAAATCTACACACCAATCTTAAATTTAAACTTAACGAACCATTAACAATGACTGTTGATCTTTTAAGCGTCATTTTATAACACTTCAAATAATCCAGCCGCGCCTTGACCACCGCCAATACACATACTGACAACCACATATTTAATGCTGCGGCGTTTACCTTCAATTAAGGCGTGCATCACCATACGTGTGCCGCTCATACCATAAGGGTGACCGATTGAGATTGCGCCGCCGTCGACATTTAAACGATCGGCGGGAATGCCGAGATATTCAGCACAATAAATTACCTGAACCGCAAACGCTTCATTGATTTCCCATAAACCTATGTCGTCAATGCTAAGGCCATTTCGCTCAAGCAGTTTCGGAATTGCATAAATAGGTCCTATGCCCATTTCATCTGGCTCACATCCACTCACCACCATGCCTCGATACGCGCCTAATGGTGTTAAACCTCGTTGCTCGGCGAGTTCACGTTCCATTACCACAACCGCTGCTGCACCGTCTGATAGTTGTGATGCATTGCCACCGGTAATCGATCCATTTTCTTTAACCGCTTTTAAGCCAGCTAGACCTTCTAAATTTGTCGATGGGCGATTGCCTTCATCTTGAGTTAAGGTCACTTGCTGTTTACTGATTTCGCCGCTAACTTTATCCATTATCAGCATAGTGCAACTGACCGGGACTATTTCAGCATCAAATCGGCCTTGTGACTGTGCGATTGCGGTGCGTTGCTGAGAGGATAATGCATAGGCATCTTGTGCCTCGCGTGAAATATTATATCGCTTAGCCACCACTTCAGCCGTATCGAGCATCGGCATATAAATCGCTGGACGATAGGCTTTTACGCTAGGATCTACCGCGCGATGCATGTTCATCTTATCGTTTTGAACCAAGCTGATAGAGTCACAACCTCCGGCAACCACAACTTGGGCACCATCACAAACAATATGATTGGCAGCTATAGCAATAGACATAAGTCCTGATGAACATTGGCGATCAACCGTCATGCCCGGCACCGACACAGGTAATTGCGCCGCCATGGCCACTTGGCGACCAAAATTCATGCCTTGGTTACCTTGAGTTAACGCGGCGCCAAAAATACAGTCTTCAATTTCATTTGGATCGATTCCGGCTCTTTCTACTGCGGCATTAACCGCAATAGCGGCTAACGTGGGGGCAGATAAATCGTTAAAGGCGCCGCGATAGGCTTTACCAATTGGTGTTCTTGCGGCTGAAACAATGACGGCTTCTCTCATGACAAATCCTTTTTTTAATAATGTGTGCTGCTAATCAATTCACCCTAGAGCCTGAGATTTCATAAACGCCATGGCTTTCATCACAAACTTCTCGCCTTGTTGCGAACCCGACACTAAGGCTTTTTGATTGTGTTGATCGGTGAGTTGATCCCAGTGTTCACGCACAGTTTCTGGGCTTTGTTTCGCGCTAGGAATAAAGCAGCCATCGGTTTCAAAGATACTCGCGCTTGAATAACCGCCTGCGCCAGCACATAAAATGAATCGATTGGGCGCGTCATCGTCACACAAAGTCAGCATGCCTGCGGTGACCGCTTCTGGTGCAAAGGCTTTAACGATTTCTTCAGGCATTAAATCTTCGGTCATACGTGTGCCAGCCGTTGGTGCTAGCGCATTAATATGGATATTATTTTTCGCACCTTCCAGCACTAAGGTATTCATTAGGCCAATCAGCGCCATTTTAGCCGCGCCATAATTGGCTTGACCAAAGTTACCGTACATACCACTCGATGACGTCGTCATCACGATTCGACCGTAATTTTGCTGCTTCATGATGTCCCATACAGCTTTAGTGCAGTTAACCGAGCCCATCACATGCACGTCCATGACCAGTTTAAAGTCATCTAAGGTCATCTTTGAAAACGACTTATCACGTAAAATACCGGCGTTATTGATTAAAATATCTACACGTCCCCATTTATCCATGGTTTGTTGCACCATGTCTTGTACTTGATCAAAATGGGCAACGTTAGCGCCATGGCTAATCGCTTCACCGCCCATTGCTTCAATCAACTGCACCACCTCTTGTGACGCTGCAGAAGATGCACCGCTGCCATCACGTGCGCCGCCTAAATCATTAACAACGACTTTGGCGCCACGTCTGGCTAATTCCAACGCGTGTGAACGGCCTAATCCGTTACCTGCCCCAGTAACAATAGCCACTTTTCCTGCAAAACTGATAGTCATGTTATTACCTTAACTGTTTATTTTTATTTGTTATTATCTTTTTCTGTGCCAGCATGATGAATTAACGATCATCACTTAACCAATATTAGTTAACCATTTGTACTGATATCCACTCAGCAACTAATGCCGGTGTATCAACGCTTTCAATTTCAATGGTCACTTCGGTCGATAAGCGAAATTGCCCCGGCTTTTTTTCTTCAATAGAAAGGATTTTCGCATGTGCCCTAATGCGGCTATTGACGCTAACGGGTTGCAAAAATCTGATTTTATCGAAACCGGCATTGAGCCCCATATAGAAGCCATCAATAAGCAGGCTAAATTCTTCAGCAAAATGAGACAACATAGATAACGATAAAAAACCGTGGGCAATGGTGGAACCAAAAGGAGTGGCTTTCGCTTTTTCTTCATCGACGTGAATAAATTGATGGTCGAGAGTGCAATCGGCAAATTGATTAATTTGATCTTGGGTGATTTGGAACCAGTCTGTAGCGGCTGCTTGGTAGCCAATATAGTTAGCAATATCATTGCGATTAATTTTTGTCGGCATTATTCCCTTTCCTCTGATACTTTCGCGGTACTATCCATGAATGAAATTTAAGCGATATCTCATGCTAGTTGCGCTAGGTAAATTAAACAAATGAATAGTTTTGATACTAAGTTATTCACAATATGAATAGCTTGGCGTTTGGAAGGCAGCTAACAGAAACAAATATCTTGAGAGCTTTATCAACAAAAAAACATTACTGCACTGGGCGGTAATGTTTTCATTAGATTGGATTTTATAACGCTCACCTAAAGCTAGGTAAAACCAATCAGCCTAACAGCGCCTTAAGTCGGGTTAATCCACATTAGAACCAATCAGGCTGCATATCAAAGCTGGTGCTGTCAGTGGTAACGAGTAGGTTTGACCAGACGTTAATTTCAGGTAATTCAAAGCGATAAAAATACTGACACGCAAGCAATTTACCTTGATAAAAATCCATATCAGCTTGATGCGGTTGTTCAGCTATCGCTTTAGTGGCGACAATGCTTTGCTTAAGCCACAACCAGGCAATAATCACATGACCAAACAACTCTAAATATTTAACCGAATTGGCCAAAGCGAGATCAATATTCTTAGTCGACATTGCCGCTAACACTGCTTGGGTTGTGGTACTTAAGGTATCAACTGCTTGGGTTAATTGGCTAGAAAACTCATGTAAACTCGGATAGTGTTTTGCCTCATCAATGGTGATGACCATTTCAGCTAAGGTCGCCTTATAACCTTGTAAGTTATTCATCGGTACTTTGCGGGTGAGCAAATCTAATGATTGAATCCCAGTAGTACCTTCATGGATCGGGTTTAAGCGATTATCACGATAGAACATTTCAACCGGATGCTCGTTAATATAACCGTGACCGCCCATCACTTGAATTGCCAGTGAATTGGCTTTGGGGCCATATTCTGATGGCCACGTTTTAATAATGGGGGTTAAGAAATCCAACAGTATATGGGCATGTTGGCGTTGCTCGACTGTGACGGCAGTACGTTCATCATCACTTAATTGAGTACCATATAGCACTAACGCCATTGCCCCTTCCGCATAGGCTTTTTGGGCTAACAGCATGCGTTTTACATCAGCATGCTCAATGATATTCACCATAGGTGATTGTGGATCTTTACACGAGGGTAATCGACCTTGGGGGCGATTTTTGGCGTAATCGACTGAATATTGATATCCGGCTACCGCCAAAACTGCGCCACTGGTGCCGACCATAATGCGGGCTTCGTTCATCATGTGAAACATATACTTCAAGCCACAATGTTCTTCACCGACTAAATAGCCAATGGAGCCCTGTTTTTCACCGAAACTCAATGCCGTTGACGTTTGCGCGCGACCACCCATTTTATGAAACAAACCAGCCAGAGCGACGTCATTGTCTGCGCCAATGCTGCCATCATCATTAAGTAAAAACTTAGGTACCACAAATAACGAAATGCCTTTAACACCTTTAGGTGCACCTTGAATTCGAGCCAATACTAAATGAACGATGTTGTCGCTTAAATCGTGATCGCCACCGGAAATATAGATTTTATTGCCCGTAATCCGATATGTACCATCATCGGCTTTTACCGCTTTGGTAATTAAATCACCTAAAGCAGATCCGCTACCGGGCTCTGTCATGGCCATAGTGCCCATAAATCGCCCTTCACGCATAGGTTTAACCCAGGTTTCAATCAACTCAGCATTGCCATGGGCTTGCAGTAAATTGGCATTCGCCGTGGTCAACATGTTGTACCCCATGCCAACACCACCGGCAACACTGAGATACGCCCCTGCTGCACTGGCAATGATTGGCGGCAGTTGCATGCCACCTAACTCATAATCTGCTGTTGCAGCGCCAATACCCGACTCGTTTACTGCGTCGATAGCGGTTTTAAGTTCTGGGATAATGTGTACTTTTTTGCCGTCAAAAGTTGGCTGATGGGTATCGAGCTTTTGACGAATAGGAAGAAAATATTTTTCTGCAATTATTTTGGCAGTATTGACCACCTCATTAAACGTTTGGCGATCGTGATCTTGATAGCGATCTCTGCTGGTTAATGCTTCACTATCAAACAGTTCATACAGCATAAATTCTAGGTCACGTTGATTCATTAACGTCGCAGGCATAATATTCTCTTCTTATTGTGTTTTCTTCTATAACGTGGAAATGACGTAGCGAACGACTCAGCAAGTGTTTACGCTAACGGCACGAGCTGGCGTGTCAATAACACTGACTGCAAAGCGCAACTTAATAGGCTGATACGCCACCGTCGACCGCAATACATTGGCCTGTCATATAGGTATTGGCAGGAGATAACATCATCAGCATCACCGCGACAATTTCTTTAGGCTCACCTAAGCGATTCATTGGCGCACCAACGGCCATTTTCTGTTGCTTTTCTGCATCAGCAAAATTGGTCACCATAGGCGTCAGGGTAAAAAATGGGCATATCGCATTGATGCGAATATTATTACGGCCGTACTCAACCGCGCCGGTTTTGGTTAAGCCAATTACCGCATGTTTCGCCATAGAATAAGCACTGCCTCTGGCGGCGCCGACTAACCCAGCCATAGAACTCACGTTGAGGATCGCACCCTCGCCTTGTTTGAGCATTTGCTGTATTTGATAACGCATACCAAACTGCACGCCTTTAACATTGATCGCAAATTGACTGTCCATAATCGCTTCATCAATTTGATGAAGCGGCATAAATTCATGGGCGACACCGGCATTGTTAACCCCAATATCGACTCGACCAAAATGCTCAATCGCAGTATCAACCATAGCTTTACACGAGGCATCTTTTGACACATCACATTTCATCGCGATAACCTCAGCGCCGCGAGAGGCAATATCATCCGCCACCTTACGAACACCTGCTTCATTAATGTCACTAATCAATAACTTAGCACCGCGCTTGGCTAATTCTTGTGCCAGTAACTGACCAAAGCCTTGAGCGGCGCCAGTGATAACAGCAACCTTACCGGTAAAGTCTAATAATGGATCCATGCGAGTTACTCCTGTAATTGATGGTCTTTTTGATGTTGTTTTATCATACGCTGATGTTATTTTTTAGCTTCGCAAGCAATGACGTCTAAGGCCATTTTGGCCAGAGGCTCAACAAATGATCCCACTTTATTAGCGTGTTCATTGGAGGCATTACCTTCTGTTGCTCGTTTGGCGACACCTTGTGCAATCGCTGCTAAGCGGAAGAAACTGAATGCCAAATAAAAGCCCCAGTGCTCAATCTGCTCAATACCCATGCGTTGGCAATATCGAGCGACATATTCTTCTTCAGACGGAATCCCTAAGCTGGCGCGGTCGATATCTTTTAAACCATCAATGCTGCCCATGCCTGCTGGCATCCGCAGTTGCATACATTGGTATGCTAAATCAGCAAAGGGATGGCCTAAGGTCGATAATTCCCAATCCAGTAAAGCAATAACCTCTGGTGAATCTTTGGCAAACATCATGTTGTCTAAGCGAAAGTCACCATGTACTAAGCAAACACGACCATCATCACTGGGTAGATTTTCTTCAAGCCAGTTAATTAAGGCATCCATGGCAGCAATTTTGTGTAATTCTGTGGCGCGATATTGTGATGTCCAGCGACCGAGTTGACGTTCAAAGTAATTGCCCGCTTTACCATAATCAGCTAAACCGACGGCATCAACATCGACACTGTGCAGCGCGACCAAGACTTTATTCATCGCGTCATACATAGCTGAGCGTCGATCATTACTGTCTATTTCGGCTAATGATGCACTCCAATACACAGTGCCATCGCAAAACTCCATCAGATAAAACATTGAACCAATAACGCTGCAGTCTTCACACAGGTGAAATACTTTTGCCACTGGCACATCACTGTCTTTTAGTGCATCTAATACCCGATATTCACGATCGACTGCATGGGCTGATTTCAATAATTTGCCCGGCGGTTGACGACGCAACACATACACACCCGTTGGCGAGGTCACTTTGTAAGTGGGATTGGATTGACCACCTGAGAACTTTTCTAAGGTGATCGGCCCTGTAAAGTCGGCGACATGCTGCTCTAAATAAGCGCTAAGTTGTTCATTATCAATGGGGAATACTTGTGACATTTAGCAATACTCTCGTTGTTTGATGGATTTAGCTTGGCTGAGAAAAAGTACGATTACGGGGTGAAATGCTTGTTGCGTTTCACCCTAAGCATTTACTTACCCAACTATCTTTTTTACTAAATCACGACCCAACTGCATCATATGCACTTGATCTGGGCCATCAGCTAAACGCAACGTTCTCTGGCCAGCCCAGGCATGCGCTAAGAAAGTATCTTGACTGACACCCACAGCGCCATGGCATTGAATCGCGCGGTCGATCACATCAAGAGACATACTTGGGGCAACAATTTTAATCATAGCGATCAATTCTTTAGCCGCTTTATTGCCTTCTGTGTCCATTTTCTGGGCTGCTTTTAAGGTCATCAAACGTGCTTGTTCAATTTGGCAGGCTGATTTGGCTATATCTTCGCGAACCGACTGCTGTTTGATCATAGGTTGACCAAATACAATACGCTCGCCAACGCGTTTACACATTAAATCGAGCGCGCGCTGAGCAATACCGATTGAACGCATGCAGTGATGAATACGCCCAGGGCCAAGACGTCCTTGGGCAATTTCAAAACCTTTGCCTTCGCCAGCAATAATGTTATCCAGCGGCACACGCACATTAGTAAACGTTACCTCAGCATGGCCTTCAGGTGAATCATCATAGCCGAACACTTTCATCGGTCTTACCATGGTGACACCAGGGGTATTCATCGGTACAAGCACTTGAGATTGCTGAATATAACGGTTGCTATTTTCAGCATCTGTTTTACCCATAACAATCATGATTTCACACTGTTTGCGACATGCGCCGCTAATGTAAAATTTGCGGCCATTAATCACGTATTCATTGCCATCACGCACTATGCTCAGTTCAATATTAGTGGCATCGCTTGAAGCGACTTCAGGTTCTGTCATTGCAAAAGCAGAGCGTATTTTTCCGTCCAGTAAAGGCTCTAACCATTGTTTCTTTTGTGCTTCATTACCGTATTTGGCCAGTACTTCCATGTTGCCGGTGTCGGGTGCCGCGCAGTTAAACACTTCTGGCGCCCACATAACCTTGCCCATAATTTCAGCCAACGGGGCATATTCTAAATTAGTTAATCCAGCACTGTATTTACCGTAGGCAACCGGTAGAAACAAATTCCATAAACCTTCAGCTTTGGCTTTGGCTTTAAGTTGTTCCATTAACGGCGGCGTTGACCATGGTTCGAGCTCAACTTGCTTATGCATTTCTTCTTCGACAGGAAATACATGTAAATCCATAAAGTCGTTGACTCGCTTGATTAATCCT